>JAEPNP010000007.1 GCA_017643395.1 Rhodothermales bacterium
CCCCGACAACTGGGGCTTCCGGATCTAATGCAGCAACCCGCTCAGAGAGCAATTACACAAAAAGGGTTGCAGTCTCTCACCCGGGAAGGAACCCCTTGCTATATCTAGTTTCAACTAGACGAGAATCTACCCCGCGGACGGCCCCGTATGTCGAATATGGGGTGCCGATTCCATGTGACCGGCGGGTTGACGCTCCCGAACGGCCCCGGTTGGCCCATCGCGCCCGGCGCCCCGGCGCTGCGACCCCGCGCCCAGGCGCTGCGACCCCGCGCCCCGGCGCCGCCGGCCGGCCAGAGCCCCGACGCCCCGCCCGCGCCCCGCGCGGCAGCACCAGCTAACCCCTACTCCGTGAGCCCTAGTGCACCGAGTTCCGCCGCCACTTCCACCGCAAGCGCGTCCGGATCAGGCACCAGCCCGGCGTCGGTGGCAAGTCCGATACGCGCCTGTCCCCCATAGGTCAGGATGCTGAAGCCCATCGGCACAGATCCGCCGCGCGGCACCCAGAACATGAGCTCCTTGAGCGTGCGGCCGGCAAGCACCAGCGGCCGCCGAGGCCCGGGCACATTCGTGATGGCGGCCGATGAGGTGCCCGACAGCTTCCAGACCGCCGCGTCCTCCACAAAACCGGGAGCACGCCCCAACGCTTGCAGCAGACCAAACGCCGCTACCGGCTCCATGGAAGTGCGCGCCTCCAGCATGCGTTTGCTGATCTCAGAGATGCGTGCGGCCAAACTCTTGAGGCCTACGGGAAGGGGCAGAATCACCAATCCGAAGCGGTTGCCGAGGCCGAGTTCGTCGTGCCGGTGACGCAGGTTCACCGGGATAATCGCCCGCAGTTCAAAGTTGTCCTTGACCTCCCGGAAGCGCTCCAGGTAACGACGCAGCGCCCCGGCCAGTGCCGCCAGCAGTAGGTCGTTGATGGTGGCGGAGTGCTTTACCGCCGCCCGGCGGAGCTGCTTCAGGTCCATGGGAAGGGTCCAGTCGACCCTTTTTTCGACACCCTGATGGCCGCGGAAACGCGTGCGCTTGTCCCGTCCGGTGAACGCGAACTTGGCCAGCGCCAAGGCCAGCCCCGGCAGGTTCTTGAACCAGGCGACGATGTCGCGCCATCCGAAACGGTGCTCGGGCACGGGCTCGAGCAACTCGGCCAGTTCGTCCGGCTCCTCATCGCCGGACTTGGGCATGCCGGCTAGCGAGGTAGTCATGGCAGCCCCCGCATCGTCCGCGAGTGACCGGAGGACATGAATCAACGCCAGCCCGTCGGCAATGGCGTGGTGCAGGCGAGCGACGACGGCGGACCCTTCGTTGTAGGACTCGATCACCACGAACTGCCAGGGAGGACGATCTTCGGGCAGGCCCTCACTCATTGATTCCCCCACGAGCGACTTCAGGGCCTCTTCGGTGACAGGCCCGGGGAGCGCGGAAGGCACGACGTGCCGAGAGAAATCGAAGGAGGGGTCCTCCTCCCAGTAGGGGCGGCCGCGAACCGAGGTCACCCGCAGGCGAAACCGGTCAAACGGCGCGAGGCGCTCACGCAACAGCTCCGTAAAATCCGTGACCGAGAACGGCTGGTCGAATTCCAGGACAGCCACGATGCTCATGCGGTTGGTCGCACTGTCCATGCGCCACCACGCGGCATCGACGGGGTCCATCGGATATCGATTCATGAACAGTTGGGCGCCCGGCAGGACGGAAGCACGGATCAACGGGAGCCGCCGTATACTCGCTGCTCGCCCGGAATATCCACGTCCCCTGAAAGAGCCATGGCGGTATCCCATCCGTCAACCGCAGGTGCCGACGGAACGCAGAAGGAGCGGGTCCCGGTACTGATTTTCGACGAGCCGGCACAGCTCAGTTTCCAGGTCGCAAGGCGCATCGCCACGCTGATTGAGGAGCGCAACGCGGTGGGCGATTCGCTCGTGCTCGGCCTGCCCACGGGCTCCACGCCCATCGGCGTTTATGGGCATCTGGTTCGCATGCACCGGGAGGAGGGGCTGGACTTCAGCCGGGTAGTGACGTTCAACCTGGACGAGTACTACCCCATGCAGCCGGACAGCCTGCAGAGCTACCACCGATTCATGCGGGAGAACTTCTTCGATCACGTCAACATCCCCGAGGAGAGCATCCACATTCCCAAGGGCGATGTGGGGCGCGAAGAGCTTGAGGAGTACTGCCAGTCGTACGAGTTCGCGATCCAGAAGGCGGGCGGAATCGATCTCATTCTGCTCGGGATCGGGCGGAGTGGGCACGTAGGCTTCAATGAGCCGGGCTCTGGCGTGAAAACCCGCACCCGTCCCATCGTCCTGGACGAAATCACGCGCAAGGACGCCGCCAGTGACTTCTTTGGGGACGACAACGTGCCGCGCGAGGCGATTACGATGGGGGTCGGCACCATCCTCGACGCGCGCGAGGTGATCCTGATCGCGACCGGGGAGCACAAGGCGCCGATCGTGCGCAGGGCGGTGGAGGAGGAGCCGAGTCGGGAGGTCACGGCAACGTTTCTCCAGCACCACAGGGACTGCACGTTTTACCTGGACCGTGCGGCGGCCAGCGAGTTGACTCGCGAGAAGACGCCGTGGCTGGTGAAGTCCGTGACCTGGACCGACCACATGGCCAAGCGCGCCGTGATCTGGCTGTCGGAGGTAGTGGGCCGAGCCATTCTTCGGCTGGAGGAATCAGACTTCCACAGGCAGCACTTGCACGACCTCGTATCCAATTGGCCGGACACTGACTCGCTCTGCAGGAAGGTGTTTGAGGACTTGCGACAACGTGTGAGATACCTGGAGCAACTGCCTGCGGGAGAACGCATTATCGTGTTCAGTCCGCATCCTGATGACGATGTTATTTCGATGGGCGGCATGCTGGACAAGCTGGCGCGCAACGAGAATGATCTGACGGTCGCCTACATGACCAATGGGTCGGTTGCAGTGTTTGACGCAGACGTGCGGCGGTATCTGCATTTCCTGGAGCTCAGTCTTCCGGTGATGGGAGACGAGACCCTTCAGGCCCGGGTCGAGGCAATTCGCGATGCGCTGGCGGCCAAGGGTCCGGGCGAAATCGACACTGCCGAGGTACAGCGCATCAAGGCGTACATCCGGTACGCCGAGGCGGTGTCTGCCATCGAGGTGATGCGTCTGGGTAAGGAGCACGCCCGCTTCCTTGACATGCCGTTTTACCAGACCGGCATGGTCCGAAAAAATCCCATCGGACCGCAGGATGTGGAGATCGTGCTCGGGTTGATGAATGAGCTCAAGCCGGCGCACATCTTTGTGGCGGGGGACCTTTCGGATCCGCACGGCACGCACAGGATGTGCTACGCCGCCATTGCGGCGGCCGTCGATGCGTACCGGGGGCAGCACGGATTCGGGCCGCTGGTCTGGCTATACCGCGGAGCCTGGCAGGAGTGGGAGATCGACCGGGCCGAGGTGTTTGTCCCGCTCACCAAATCGGAACTGAATCGCAAGATCGAGGCGATTTTCAAACACGAGAGCCAGAAGGATCGCGCCATGTTTCCGGGCGCGTACGATGCGCGGGAGTTCTGGGAGCGCGCGCGGGACCGCAATACTCGCACTGCAGAGGCCCTGAATAATCTCGGGTTGCCGGAGTTCTACGCGGCGGAGGCGTACGTCACGGCGGAACGGCTCATCTGAGCGATGGGGGGCTCGGGCACCCGGCGGTCATGCCGACCGCCGACTCAGCTCAGGCCTTGAATACCGCTCGAGCCGCCAGTAGCGCGTCATGGATGTCACGATCTCCCACATCCCGATGGGTCGTCGCGCGGATCCGGGTCGGGCTGAAAGGCACCATCAGCACGTCGTGCGCTTTCAGTTTTTCGAGCGCATCGAACGCATCAGCCACATCGAACATGACGATGTTCGTGTCGACATCGTCCCGGTCAATGGTGACGCCGGGCAGTCCCTGAAGTCCTGCTGCCAGCGCTTTGGCCCGGCGGTGGTCTTCGGCCAGGTCCGTGCGATGCTTTTCGACGGCATAGAGTCCCGCCGCTGCGATCACGCCAACCTGCCGCATGCCGCCACCGAACACTTTTCGCCAGCGATGGGCCTTCTCGATCAGTTCGGCAGGTCCGGCAATCAAGGAGCCGATGGGCGCCCCGAGGCCCTTTGAAAGGCAGACGCTGACGGTGTCAAATGGCGCGGCGAGCGAGCGTTCCGTCGTGCCGAGTGCTGCTGCAGCATTCCAGAGGCGGGCACCGTCCAGATGGAGCGACAAACCCCGTTCCCGAGCGGCGGCAGCGACTTCGAGGACGGTCGCTTGGGGCAGAACACAGCCGCCCGCCTTGTTCGCGGTGTTCTCGAGACAGACAAGCCGGGACTGAGGCTCCCAGTAGTAGCCGTGCCGGATGGCCTCCCGGACCTGGCCAGCCGTGAGCATACCCCGATGCCCCTGCACGGGTCGAAGCTGCACACCGGAGAGCGCTCCTGCGGCGCCGGACTCGTAGTGAACGATGTGCGCATCGGCCTCACAAATCACCTCGTCGCCGGGTGCCGTGTGCACACGCAGGGCGAGTTGATTGGCCATCGACCCGGAGGGCACGAACAGGGCCGCCTCCTTGCCGAGCAACTCAGCAATTCGCTCCTGGAGTCGCACAACCGTCGGATCCTCGCCGAATACATCGTCCCCGACTTCGGCATCGGCCATCGCCTGCCGCATGGCAGGGCTTGGCCGGGTGACGGTATCGCTTCTGAGGTCAATCACCGGACCGCCGAGGCGGGCGGGAGCTCTGTCAGGCGCGCGAGATCCCGGTGATCTCCATTTCTACCTTGCCGGCGGGCACCTTGATAGCCACGACATCGCCCACTTCCTTGCCGAGCAGGCCCTTTCCGATGGGGCTCGTGACCGAGATGCGACCCTTGGTGATGTCAGCTTCTGCCGCGGAGACCAGCGTGTAGGTCTGCTCCATGCCGTTGGCCTTGTTCTTGACCGTGACGTTGGAGAGGATGAATGCCTTGGAGGTATCCATCTTGCCTTCGTCCACGATGCGTGCGTTGGAGATGGTGGTCTCCATCTTGGCGATTTTTGCCTCGAGAAGTCCCTGAGCCTCCTTGGCCGCATCGTATTCCGCATTCTCAGACAGATCGCCTTTTTCCCGCGCTTCGGCGATAGCCTGCGAGATGCGCGGGCGTTCCTTGGTCTTCATCCAGCGGAGCTCGTCTTTGAGCTTCTGCAAACCGTCGGGCGTAAGGTAGACCGGCTTATCCATTGGAACCGTCGAGGAAGATTGAGACTGAGCCCCGATGCCAGCAGGAGCTCGAATGAGGATGGCCAATTACAAGAAAACGCCACGGCCCTGCGGAGCCCTGGCGAAATTGATGCCCTCAAACGCGATCTCGGCTGCGAAAGATCCGACTATCGGAACTGCGATCGGCAGGTCGGTTTAAGCAGTACACCCAGAGGTCAGTGAGACATATGAGTATCGACAAGTTCATGACGGGCGTGGTCGCGTTTGCCGGCGGTGTGGTTGCCGGGATCCTGCTCGCTCCACAGTCCGGCGCCGAAACCCGGGAGCGGCTGTCAGACGAGGCGCGCTCCCGCCTCAGCAGAATCGACGGCCAATTGGACGGGCTTGAGAAGCGACTGGCCGAGGTAAGCGCGCACCTGCGCGAAGCCAGCCATGACCTCGGGGAGCGAGTCAAGCACTCGACGGTGGATCAGGTTTTGCCCGATGTGCCGGAGGACCCGGAAGCGTTCGAGGTGGACCGGGACGAGGTTGCGTCTGACCTGAGGCACATGCCCCGGAAGTAGTTCGGGCGATGGGGTCTTGGGCAGTTTGGAAGGCCCGGGTGTGCTGGGCGACGGGGTCTTGGTCCGGCTTGCAGCGAGGCGGCCGTTAGCGGCTTGGTCGGGGCTTGCAAGGCGCGGGGGCCGTCAGGGCAGACCGGCTAGTCCCAGGCATGCAAAGGCCCGGGGGCGATCGCGGAATCCTCGTCGCAACAACTACGTATTACAACTGCAATCCAATAAGTCTACAAGACATTTACATATGCCGTACCCCGAGCAGTTGGTCAGTCCCATGCGAGCCGAACTCACGCGTCTTGGCGTGGAAGAGCTCACGAATGCCGAGGAAGTAGATGACTTCTTCTCCGAGGCAGCCTCCGGCACGTCGGTTCTGGTTATCAATTCAGTGTGTGGCTGTGCGGCGGCGAACGCCCGCCCGGCCGTTGCCATGGTTCGCCAGCTCCCGGTGCAGCCCAATCGCTGGGGCACCGTTTTCGCCGGTCAGGATCTGGAGGCGACTGCCCAGGCCCGGATGCATCTGATGGGCGTGCCTCCGTCATCGCCGTTTATGGCCCTTTTCAAGGACGGCGATCCCGTGTTCGTGCTGGAGCGCCGCCACATTGAGGGTCGGAGCGCGCCGGCGATCGCCACGGATCTCGCCAAGGCTATCCAGAAATACGCGGGCGATGGGGCCGAGGCTTCCGGCGTGGAGACCCCCGAGGTCGAGCAAAAAGCTCCCGAAGGACTTCCGTCCACGTTCCGCTCGATTTTGTAGGGCGGTTTTGGGGCGTTGCGGACCGCGCTGGGCGTGTCGCTCTCGGTGCCGCAGGCGGAGGAGTGGCTTATGAGGCCCGCCCACGAGGCCGCAGAGTGGACTAGCGGGGGCTGATTCCACGTTTGACCGCTCGCTGGGGGGGCACGTGTCGAATCCGGGGCCCTATTCCACCTTGCAGTCCTGATGATGGCACCCGACGTGTAATCGCGCCCCCGAATTCCATTTGGGGGCCGCCGACCACCGAGGAAGCGCGATCAAGACGGGGCATTAAGCGGGGAACCGGCGCGCCGATACCCAAGGTGAAACGCCATCGCCCCCATGCTAGCCCTAACCACGCAGGAAAAGTCGATTTATCCGGAGCCGACGCTCTCCGAGATGATGAATCTCGCCGTGGAGTTCGGCATCCTTGCTCGTGTGCGCAGGCTGAACGGTCGGGTGCGCATGGAAGTGCTGAACGAGCACTACGATGTCACGGAGGAAGAAGCGGGCACCCTGGTCAAGGGACTGCTGCTTGGCTACTTCTACAACCAGAAGCGGGACGATCTCAGCCTCGCGCGCTGGGAGAAATAGGCACCCCAGCCAGGTAGCCGCTCCACTTCGACGGACCCCGTACCCAAGGCGCCCCGTCCGGCCCTGCGGAATCTCGCTTCGCTCCGCACGTCCAGCCGCGGACCCCATCGCCCGGAACCGCTTCCATCTTGGCCGGGAATCCACGCCACGCCGCTGAACCCGCCGCGCGCAGGCTCCGTTTAGGCCGGGTCATTTGAAACCCAGTCTGACAACCATGCGGGATGTATTCGTGGTGGGTGCGGTGCGCACCCCGATTGGCCGTTTCGGCGGCGCGCTCAAGGACCATTCGCCGGTAGATCTGGCTGCGCATGTGATGCGCGGGCTGCTGGATCGCACATGCGTCGACGGTGGTGCGCTCGACATCTACTTGTCCGGCAACATCCTGCGGGCAGGGCACGGACAGCTGATTCCGCGACAGGCCGCGCTCAAAGCCGGCATCCCCGACTCCGTCGACGGCGTCGCGCTCGATATGGTTTGCTCCTCCGGCATGATGTCGGTGATGCAGGCCGCCACAATGATCAAGGCCGGGGAGGCCGATCTGGTTATGGCAGGCGGCACCGAGTCGATGTCCGGAACTGGCTTCTACCTGAGCTCCCGTGCTCGATGGGGCTACAAATTCCTCATGGGCAACCCGGAGGGCCTGACCGACATCCTGCTGCACGACGGTCTGACCGACCCGATGTCTGGCGAGGCCATGGGCAGCCAGGCCGAACGCCTGGCCGGCGAAAAAGGCGTCACCCGCGACCAGGTCGACGCGATGGCTGCCGCCTCCCACCAGCGCGCCGCCAAGGCATGGGAGAACGGACACTTTGCCGATGAGGTGCTGCCTATTGAATACCGCGAACGCCGCAAAACGGTCACGCTCGAGCAGGACGAGGGCATTCGTGCCGACACCACCGCGGAATCCCTCGGCGGACTGCGTCCCGCGTTCGACAAGGAGGGCGTTCTCACGGCCGGCAATGCCAGCCAGATTTCGGACGGCGCCGCGACGCTACTGCTGGCCAGCGCAGACGCGGTGAAGGCGCACGGCCTGAAGCCGATCGCCCGATACAAGGCCGGCGCGTGGGCCGCGGGCGAACCCTGGCGATTCCCAGAAGCACCGATCCCCGCCGTCAAGCGCCTGCTCGACAAAGCCGGAGAGTCCATCGCCGACTACGACCTGTTCGAGAACAACGAGGCGTTCTCACTCAACAACGTGCTGTTCTGTGACCAACTCGGCGTGAAGCACGACCAGCTGAATGTGCACGGCGGCGCGGTTGCCCTCGGCCACCCCATCGGCTGCTCGGGAGCACGCATTCTGGTGACGCTGATCCACGCGCTCCGCTCGCATGACAAACAGCAGGGCCTCGCGGCCATCTGTCACGGCACCGGCGGCGGAACGGCGGTCACGCTAGAGCGGGCCTGAGGTGGCGAACATCCTCTGGGTCGCCTCCGGAGGCGCCATCGGGGCGGTCTTGCGGTATGTGACGGTCATGGGCGTGCACCGATTCGCGGGAACGGCCTTCCCGCTTGGCACGCTGGTAGCCAATGTCGCAGGGTCGCTGGTGATCGGGATCTTGTGGGCGATGGCGGAGAAAACGCCGCTCACACCTGCGGCCGCGTCGTTCCTGTTCATCGGGCTTTTGGGGTCTTTCACCACGTTCGCGACCTTTTCGATCGAGACCCTGGACCTGTTTCGGGACGGTCGCATGGGCCTCGCGGCCGCCAACATGCTTGCCTCAAACGTGCTCTGCCTCCTGGCGGCCTACGGGGGCCTGCGCCTCGGACACACGTGGGCATGACGGACGTGCGCAAGGCCATCGTCGAGGCTGCCTCCCGTTGGCGCCATGAGGAACATCCCGCGCGCGTCGAGGCGTGTGCCCGCACGCTGGAGGCGGACAATCGATTCACCGCCGAAGCCCTTGCATTCGCGGTGAATCAGCAGATGGAGCTCATCGACCGGGAATCCCTGGACGGCTGGCTGGGCGATGGGGTCTCCGCGCCCCTAGACGTCGGCGTCATCGAGGCAGGCAACGTGCCACTCGCCGGTCTTCAGGACTATCTGGCTGTGGTCGGCCTGGGGCACCGGTTCATCGGGTCTGTATCGAGCCGATCCCCGTGGCTGCTGCCAGCGTTCGCCGAGGAAGCGGCGGCTTTCGGGGGACCGGAGGCGCAGTTTGTGGATCACGACGGGTTGCCTGAGGTCGTGGATGCGCTGATCGCGTCGGGGACTGATGAAACGATCGAACATCTGACCATGGTGACCGACGAACTCGGCGTTCCAGCCCTGTTGCGCGGAAATCGCTATTCCGTGGCGGTGGTTGACGGTCGGGAGTCAGAGGACGAACGCCTGGGGCTGGCAGAGGACGTCTTGCTGCACGAAGGGCTCGGCTGCCGCAACGTTGCGATCGTGTTCGGCGCGGGCGACATCGATGCCGACCCCTACTTCGAGGCGCTGTCCGTTTTTCGCGGCACGTTTCCAGCGCACGCGCGCACCTCTGGCTCGCTGAAAATGCAGCAGGCGTTCCTGGACGCCGTGAATGCACCGCATGCGTACGGGGAAGGGCTGGTTTACCTGGTTTCGCGCGGGGATGCGGAGCCCCAGGTGCCCGGGCACTTGCGTTGGGTGCCGGTGGACGATGTGGCCGGGGCCGAATTGTGGATTCGGGATCACGAGGAGTCGCTGCAGGTGGTCAGCGCGCGGAGTGGCTTGGATCTGCGGGTTCCGGCTGAGCGGGTCGCGCTCGGAGAGGCGCAGCGGCCGACCCTGGATTGGCACGCGGACGGCCGCGATACGGTTGCCTGGCTGCGGGCGCTGTAGGTCGGAAACGGCGAGGTCTGGTCTGGGATCTCGCGGACGCTACTAGTGCTCTCACACCCTGCTCGGGGTCCGGGCGGGCATTAGGTTGCATCCGGGGCGGTTTTTGAACCTAAACAGCGGTGCGGGCGAGGTTTAGGTTCCATCCGGGTGATTTTGAAACCTAATCGGCGGCTCGGGCGAGGTTTAGGTTCCATCCGGGGCGGTTTTTGAACCTGATCGGCGGCTTGGGCGGCCTCGATCGGCCTGATCGGCCGCGATGAGCGGGCGGACCCGGCGGCGGGACCCCGCGATCCGGGCGCGGCAGGCCTCACCGGCCGCAGCAAACCCCGCGGCCATAGCAAACCCCGCGGCCGCAGCAACCCCCGCGGCCGCAGCAACCCCCGCGGCAGGCCTCACCGCGCGCGGCAGGCCTGACCGGCCGCAGCAACCCTCACCGGCCTCAGCGGCCCCGCACCCCTAACCCTCCAGCACCTCCTTCACCCCCGGCAGCACGTCATCCCACCGCGCCGCCGGATCCTTGGTAACCGTCAGAAAGTCCGGGAGAATGAACACGTTGATCACGCCCGGAATCCGAAACAGCGGTTCCCCGAGCGCATGGCCCTCCGCTTCGAGAGACGTCGCAAAACTCTCCATTCCTTCCTCGATGAAGCGCTCGGCGCGCGTGATCTTGAGGCTGTTGGGGTTGGGCGTGGGGTGCGTGGTGATCTTGCCCATGCGGCCGGATTCCTGAAACTGTTCAAACAGCCGCGCGAACGAAGAAGGGGCCGTATCGTTGCATCCCTCAGATTTCGCGAAAGTGTATCGTTGATCAAAACATGTCCGACAGTTCAGGGCAAAACGGCCGGATCGGGCGCCTGGCTAGCGAAGCCAAGGGCCTGGTAGACGACACCCGGGAGTGGCTCGACGCCAAGCTCCGGTTGATGGAGCTCGACTTCGAGGAGAAGATTGAGGCGATGGCCGGCAAGGCCATGGCATCCGCCATCGTCGCCTTTTTCAGCGCAATGGCGGTTGTCTTCCTGATGGTAGCCGGCGCCCTGGGTCTGGGCGCGTGGTGGGAATCCAACGCGCTTGGTTTCCTGGCGATGGGGGGTATCCTCTTCCTGGCCGCCGCGATGGTGCATTGGCTTCGACCGACGTTCCTGCCGGGCTCGATGCGGGTGGTGGCCGGGCGGCCCCGCAAGGACCGCATGCTGCAACTACCCGGCCCGGCACATCAGCCTCCGCGGCCCGCCCTGAAGGACTCCGGCGGCGACAAGCCGAAAACCGGCACGCGAGACAACACTCCAAAGCAGAATCCGAATGGCTGATACTCGCGCCGAGCTGGAAGCCCGTCTCAAGTCGGCCAGCGACTCCATTTCCAATCGGCTCCGCAACATGGAGGACAGCGTGAAGCTGCCGGCCGTGCTGCGTGCCGGGGCCAGTGTCGAGTCAAAGACCGCGAAACGCGTCGGTCTGGCGGTCCTCCTCGGCCTCGGCATCGGACTGGCATTTGGCGGCAGCAAGCGCAAGAAGTCGGGAATGACCGAGGAGCTCATCGACACGATCAAAGATCGCGTCAAGACTCAGCCGGCGCCTCGCCCCATCATCGAAGAGGAGACGGCCAAGAAGGGCGTAATCGCCTTTGTCGTCGGCTACGCATTCAAAGCCGCCATGAACGCGGCCGTCAAGGAGCTGGTGAATCGCTCCTTCCGCAGGAACGGGGAACAGGAGACGCCGTAAACCGGCTCTTTTCCCTGAATCGATCTCCCCGAATCCAGCTGGCCCCAGGCCGGCCCTCCCTTACGCATGAGAATCGTTCTCTTCGGCCCGCCGGGTGTGGGCAAAGGCTCGCAGGCCGCGCTCCTGCAGGAACGCCGCGGGATGGCGCACGTGTCGACGGGCATTCTTCTTCGCACGGCCATTCGACAGGGCACCGACGTCGGAAAGGCCGCCGAGCGCATGGTGAAAGAGGGCAAGCTGGTTCCGGACGCAGTGGTGCGCAAGATTGCCGAGGACGCGCTGCTGGGTCGCGATTGCGATCAATTCGCGCTCGACGGCTACCCCCGCACCATCCAGCAGGCCGAGTGGCTGAGTGAGTTTCTGGAGGCGCACAAGGCGCCGCTGAACCGGGTAATCAGCCTCAATGCGCCGGACGAGGTCATTGTGGACCGCCTGTCCAAGCGCCGCGTGGACCGCGTGACCCGTGAGAACTACCACCTGGATTTCAAGCCTCCGCCGGACGACCTGCCGGAAGGTCGCATCATCCAGCGAGCCGACGACAAACCCGAGATTATCCTACGGCGCCTCAAGCAGTACCGCGAGGAGACTAGCCCGGTGCAGGAGTACTACCGCGATCGCGGCATGCTCAGCGAGGTCTACGGGGTAGGGGCGTTTGAAGACGTGCACGCGACGATCCTCGACATCCTGGAGTCCAGCCGGGCCACAGCCTGATGGATCTTTCGGCGCACCGGGATCGCATTGAAGCTGCCCTGGCGCGCGCAGTCGGGGCCTCGCAGCCGCCAGCGCTCTATGAGCCGGCTGAGTACGTCATGGCCGGCCAGGGCAAGCGTCTGAGGCCGCTCCTGGTCCTGCTCGCCGCAGAAACGCACGGTCTCACGGGCGATGAGGCCCTGCCGGGCGCCGTCGCCGTGGAAGTCTTCCACAACTTCACGTTGGTCCATGACGACATCATGGACAATGCAGACAGCCGTCGCGGCCGGGACACGGTGCACATCCGTTGGGATGAGCCGACAGCGATTCTGGTTGGCGACCTGCTTATGGGAATTGCCTATGAGCACATCGCCCGGCTGCCGCACGTTCCCAAAGCGCTCACATGTTTCAATGCCATGGTGCGCCGCCTCTGCGAGGGGCAGACGCTGGATATGGATTTTGAGACACGCCGTGACGTGACGCTCGATGACTACCTCGAGATGATCAACGGCAAGACGGGAGCCCTGCTGGCGTGCTGCCTCGAACTGGGCGCGATTGCTGCCGGGGCAGACGCAGAATCGAGGGCGCGCATGGCCGAGACCGGCCGCGACATCGGCCGCGCGTTCCAGATCCAGGATGACCTGCTGGATTTGACGGCGGACAGCGCCAAATGGGGCAAGCAGGTGGGCGGAGACGTCATGGAAGGCAAACGCACGTGGCTGCTCATTCAGGCGCTCGAGCGGGCCTCAACCCCCGAAGACCGCGCCCTGCTGGAGCGGGTGCTCGACGGCGGCGTGGATTCGGAGGAGGTACCGGAGGTCCGCGCGCTGATGGACCGACTTGGCGTACTGAAAGACACGCGGGACGCAGTTATATTTCATTCCGACGCCGCGATTGGTCGCCTGCGGGAGGTGTCGGAAAGCCCGGCCCGCGAGGCGCTGATTGGTCTAGTCCGCTCCATGCAGGCCCGCCTCCACTGAGATGATTGAACGCGAAGTCACAGTTTCCAACCGAGCCGGTATCCACACACGGCCGGCGTCCATGATTGTGCGGACGGCGGCGCAGTTCAAGAGCGAGTTCTTCATCCACAAGGACGCTTACGAGATCAACGGCAAGAGCATTATCGGCGTGATGACGCTCGCGGCAGAGCAGGGCGCGACACTCAAGTTGATTTTCGAGGGGCCCGATGAGGCCCAGGCCGCGGACGCTCTGGAGAAGCTCTTCGAAGACGGCTTCGGCGAGGTCAAGTAACCGTGACCGCCAGCCCCAACATCCCTGATCCCGGCCCGGACCGGGCAGAGACCATTGTGTCCGGCATCCCCGCATCGCCCGGGATTACGATCGGTCCGGCGTACGTCTACCGGCGGGAATCCTTCTCGGAGGACCGGCGCGAGCTGGAGAGCGATGACGTCCAGGAGGAACTGGATCGTTTTGAGCGCGCCGTGGAGAAGTCCGAGCGAGACCTTGGCAAGATCATCGCGATCACGCGCGAGAAGGTGGGCGAGGAGAGTGCCGCCATTTTCGACGCGCAACGCCTGATTCTGCGAGACAGTGAGGTCTACGGCGTCGTGAAGAGCGCCATCAGCCGGGACCGTGTGAACGCTGGATACGCCGTGGAGAAGGTGCTGGACCGGCATCGCAAGGTGCTCGAGGCGTCCGACTCGGAGTACATGCGCGAGCGCGCGCAGGACCTGGTGGACGTGAAGGACCGTCTGGTCCGGCACCTCCGCAAAGGACGGGCGCTGAGCCGCATCGACCCCAACCACATTGTGGTGGCAGAGAATCTCTCCGCCGCCGACATGGTGCTCTTCAGTCGCCGAGGCGTGCTGGGTTGCGCGATGGACTTTGGCGGCCCGACGAGCCACGTCGCCATCATGGCTCGCGCCCTTTCGGTGCCGGCCGTAGTGGGGCTGCACGGTGTTTCCAAGCACCTGGAAACGGGCGATGTGGTCGTGCTGGACGGGATCCAGGGGACCCTGATTCTGAACCCCACCGACGAAACGCTGGATCGGTACAAAACCCGCGCCGAGCGTTTTCAGCGTCTGAAGGCCGAGGAGAAGGACCTGGTGCCACTGGAATCGGAGACGCTGGACGGGCATCACATCCGTCTTGAGGCGAATCTGGAGCTCAAGGACGAGATCCCGCTGGTGGCCGAGTATGGCGCCGAGGGCGTAGGCCTGTTTCGTACGGAGATCCTGTTCCTCATGCAGGGTCGACTTGTCATCGAGGAGGACCAGCAGTACGAGATCTACAAGGAGGTCGTGGACCAGGTCTCGCCGAATCCGACGACGTTCCGTGTGATCGACCTCGGCGGCGACAAGCTGCTGCCGATGGGACACCGCGAGCACAACCCGTTTCTGGGTTGGCGGGGCATCCGCGTTCTGCTGGACAAGCCGGAGATTCTGCTGCCGCAGCTGCGTGCCATCCTGAGGGCGAGTGCCCACGGACCCGTGCGCATCATGGTGCCCATGATTACGGAGGTCGCCGAGATCCGGGAATTCAGGCAACTGCTGGAGAAGGCCCAAACCCAGTTGTCGGAGCAGGGTGTGCCCTACGACTCCGACGTCAAGGTGGGCATCATGATCGAGGTGCCCTCCGCCGCGCTTCTGGCCGACCGCTTCGCGCCGTATGCGGACTTTTTCTCGATCGGCACGAATGACCTGACCCAGTATACCCTGGCCGTGGATCGTGGCAACGACCTTGTGGCCGGGCTGTATCAGGATCTGCATCCGGCCGTGCTCATGCTGATTCGCCGAACCGTCGAGGCGGCCCGTGGTCACGGCATTCCGGTGAGCGTCTGCGGCGAGATGGCCACGAACCTGCGCGCTGTTCCGGTCCTCATTGGACTGGGAGTGGAGACACTGAGCGCATCGCCCGTGTATTTGCCGAGCATCAAGCGGGTGGTGCGCGCCATGAAACGGTCCGAAGGGCGCCTGTTGGCCTCAGAGGCGCTGCAGTCCAAGAATGCCGCCGAAGTCGGTGGCCGGCTGGATCAGTGGCTGGACGAGCATGCGTGCGGCGTAGGCTTTTTCCTGGAGGGCACGCAGGCGGACGCGTAGCAGCCCGCATGGTCGGCGGTACCCGTTCAGGCCATGCGTGGCCCCGCCCACCCGATAACGCGGACTAAAGGCGGCGGGCGGCATTCCGACAGGGCACTCGCAAGGGTACATTCCGACCATGCTTCGGCCCCCGAACCTGCTTCGTTCGTTTGCTGCCCTGGTCCTGACGCTCGCGCTGGCCGCGCCGGCCGCCGGGCAGTACGGCTATCATTTCGGCCGCAACAAGATTCAGTACGACAACTTCGAGTGGCGTGTACTGGAGACGGAGCACTTCGACATTTTCTACTACCCGGAGATGCTCGAACTGGCCCGGCAGGGGGCCTACTTCGCCGAAGAGGCCTATGAGGAGATGCAGAACCGGTTCAACTTCTCGTTGAACAACCGGGTGCCGATGATCTTCTACTCGTCGAACCTGCATTTCAAGCAAACCAACGTGACGCCGGGCTTCATTCCGGACGGGGTCGGCGGGTTCTTCGAGTTCCTCAAAGGCCGCGTCGTGATCCCGGCCAACGGCAACATTGAGCGCTTCCGGCGGGTGATCCGGCACGAGCTCGTGCACGTGTTCACCTACAACAAGGTGCTGCGTGTCATGCGCGATCACCGGCGCCTTCCGGACCGGTTTCTCCCGCTCTGGTTCACCGAAGGCATTGCCGAGTATTGGTCAGGCGAGCCCGACCATCAGCATGACATGATCATGCGCGATGCGGTCTACTCGAACTACCTGGTCCCGGTGGAGACCATGTACCGCATCAACGGAAGCTTCGTGATGTACAAGCAGGGTGAAGCCATCTGCGAGTTCATCGCCCAGAAATACGGGCCCGAGAAGCTCCTGGACATCCTCGAATCGGTGTGGGTGGATACCGACTTCAAGATTGTGCTGGAAACCGCGCTGCGGGTGCCCTACAAGCAGTTTGCTGAAGACTGGCATGCCTGGATCCAGGAGCGCTACGTACCGGAGGCGGGAGAGATCGGCCTGTCCACGGTCGTGGCCGATGCGGTCACCGGCATCGGGTTCAGCTCCAAGCCGGAGACCTACCGCAAGCAGGACGGGCGGCGCATGGTCTACTTCGTCGGCAACCGCACGGGTTACTCGAACCTCTACGAGGTGGAAGTGGACACGGCGTGGACGCCGGTGGCTGAGCCGCGCATGCTGATTCGAGGCGAGCGTAACGATGTCTTCGAGGCGTTCCACCTTTTTGAGAGCCGCATGGATGTGTCGGGCGATGGGCGCCTGGCGTTTGTCACCAAGAGCGGCAGCCAGGACGTGGTGCACATCTATGACCTGGAGCGGGACGAACTGGACGTGACGCTGCGGTTTGAGGACCGCGTGTCGGTATCCACACCGTCGTGGTCGCCCGAGGGCGACCGGTTCGTGTTCTCTTCCATCGACGAAAGCGGGTACTCGGATCTATTCGTGTACAGCTTCGCCGACGACTCCGTCGTGCCTGTCACTGACGATGCGTACGACGACCTTGACCCAGCGTGGAGTCCGGACGGACGATTCATCGCGTTCACGTCCGACCGGACTTCCCTGGGCAAGGAAAAGGGGGCCTATAACCTGTTCACGTACGATTTCGAGACCGGTCGGGTCGAGTACGTGACCTTCGGCGACCAGAAGGATTTCAGCCCGTCCTGGAGCCCGGACGGCAAGTCGATTCTGTATACAAGCGCTGTGCGGGATTCGACCGGGCGATACAGCGCGCAGGACATGTGGGTGGCCGATGTCTCCGGGCAGATCGGCGCGCCGCCTGCCGTGGCGAGTCTCGCTCCTGTCGACGATACGGAGCCGCTTTCGACGCGACGACTGGACCGCCTGACGCGGTTCTCCGGTGCGGCATTCGATCCGGTCTGGACGGACGAGGACCGGGTGCTGTTCACAAGTTTTGAGGGCCTGCAATTCACCGTGCGCTCGATGCCGTTGTCGGACCGTCTGGCGGAGCCGCTCGAGACCCGAGAGGTGGACTTGAGTCAGCCGGGTCTGTCCTGGACCTACGGCAGCCTGACCGGCGACGACGCGCTACGCACGCCCTACAAGAAGCGGTTCAAACTGGACCTGGCGCAGGGGTCCGTGTCGCAGAGCCCTGTGCTCGGCACCCTGGGTGGGGCCGTGCTGGTCTTCTCCGACATGCTCGGGGACGACTATCTGAACCTGATGGTGTTCAACACGGCCCAGACGCAGCGGGACTTTCTTCGAAGCCTGAGCTTTCAGCTGTCGCGCACGCAGCTGCATCGCCGCACCAACTTCGGATATGGCGGCTACCGCTTCTCCGGGCTTCGGTATGACATCACCGATCCCGACGCGCCGACGGGTTTCCCGCGGTTCTACGAAACGGTTTACGGCGGCTTCGGCGCCATCAGCCACCCGATCTCCAAATTCCGCAGGCTCGATCTGGGCACGTCCCTGAACTGGAGCCGCAAGGAGATCGACATCCGCAATATTGATCGGGAGGCGCTGCTGCTTTCGAACAGCATCAGTCTGGTGCATGACAACGCGCTGTACTACTACAACGGGCCCATTCAGGGATGGCGCGCCCGCGTAACCGCGGCCTACACGACGGACGTGCTGTACTCGAACGTGTCGTACTACTCGCTGCTGGCTGATCTGCGCACGTACATCCGGCTGGGGCGGCACATGACGTTTGCCTCCTGGGGCATGGCGCGCATGAATCGCGGCCGGGAGGCAAGGCTGTATTACATGGGCGGCAGTTGGGACTTGCGGGGCTTCCGACTGTTCTCGGTACGCGGCCAGAAGCAGTGGTTCACGAGCCATGAGCTGCGCTTTCCGATCCTGACGCAACCGTCCGTGACGTTCCCGGCGCTGGCGGCGCTGGGCGTAGTGAATCTCAAAGGCAGCCTGTTCTTCGATGCCGCCCACGCCTGGAATCAGGACTACAATCTGAAGCAGCCGGAGATCTTTGCCGGGGAGACGCTGGGCTCGGCGGGACTGGGCTTGCGGCTGAACATGTTTGGCGGGTTTGTTTTCCGGTACGACATCGGTCACCGGTATCGAGACGGGTTCACGCGGATCGACAAGCGGTGGTTTAAGCAGTTCTTTTTCGGCTGGAACTTTTGATCGTGGCGCCAAATTCCTCATCTCCGCGTTGGGCTTCGGACTCCGTTCGCTGCGGCGTACGTGAGTACGCCTCACTCACTCGCCTCGCCCGCCTTGATCTGAGAAATTTTGCACTCACGATCGGCGCCGTGCTGGTCCTCACCGGCTGCCAAACCCTGCAGCTGGATGCCCCCGTCCGGGTTGACGAGGACGACTGGTGGACCACTGGTGGATCTGCCGCGCACAACGCTGTCGTCGCTGAGGACGTGACGCCGCCGCTTGAACTGGCCTGGGAGTACAATGCGCTGGCGGCGTTTGGCCCCGGCGGACCTCTGGTAGTTGACGACGCCGTGCTCGTGGCCAATCTGCAGGGCGAGGTGCATGCAGTGGAGCTGGAGCGTGGAAAGCGTCTGGGCAACATCTCTTTTCGGGAGGCGATTGCGTCGCAGCCGGCACTGAGCGGCAATCGAATCGTGGTCGCCAATGCGTGGGGTAAACGCACGCTGCAGGCCTACGACATTCAGAGCGCGCGGCGCTTGTGGCATCGTGATTTGGTGCGTGTGGAGGCGGGCCTCCTGCCCGTCGGAGAGGCCGTGTTGGTAGCCGACATGGAGGGCACGGTGCGCATGGTGGATCAGGCCTCCGGTGACGACATCTGGACCCACGACGACCCGGACGCGGTCACGGTGCGCGCCGCGCCGCTCCTGGCGGGCGATTTGGCCGTCGTGGCGTATGAGGACGGCACGGTCAGGGCTTTCGACCCCGCGGACGGAACGGTGGTATGGGAGACGGAGGTCGATGCGCCTGTCTACTCGGCACCGACGGCCGCCGGCGACATGGTCTACGTGCCGACGACACGGGGCACCCTGGTGGCCCTGGACGCGGAGCGCGGCCGGATCGAATGGCAGTTCCGCACCCAGAACATTGAAGTGCGCATCGCCCAGCCTTCCGTGGTGCGCGACATGATTGTGTTCGGGGCTTCTGACGCCATGGTCCGTGCCATCTCGACCGAGTTCGGCGCGCCCCTCTGGCGGATTCAGCTGGACGCGGCGGTGACGGCCCAACCCCTGATCACCGGTCTCTACGTGTACGTGGGCACCATGCAGAACGAGCTGTTGGCCCTGGATCTTGAGACCGGCGCGGAGATCTGGTCCGCCGAGGTCCGCGGGCGCATCAAGAGTTCGATGGCCGTGGCCGGGGGAGGCATTCTGGTGGCCCATGAGCCGCGATTCCTGAGTTACTTCAGACCGGCGGAGGCAGAGCGTGAAGCGCAGTAGTCTGATAGTCCTGGCACTGCTGCTGGCAATGCCCGTCTCCGCCCAGGAAGAGGCACCTCGCGTGCGCTCCATGGGCGTGGCCGTCGTCAACTCAAACAACCCGGCCGCGCACGTCTATGCAGACTCGACCTGGCTGGGCCCGGCCAGTCGTGAGGTGTTCGAACTGCCTGCCGGAGTCGCAGAAATCCGCGTGGTGCCCAGCGAACTCGGCGCGTGGGGGCTGACCGCGTTCCGGCAGCCGGCGATGGGTCTGGATACCGTGCGCGTGGATGCACAATTCCCGTACGCGTATCGGCTTGAAGCGACACCCTTTGCTGCCCAGGTTACGCTGGTGAACGGGGACGAGCGACAGCCGCTGGGATCCACGCCGTTGCAGCTGTCGGTGCCGAAGCCGCTGGCTGGAACGCTGGTGTTTGAGCGGGACGGCCACGCCGCCGTGGAGATTTTGGCGGGCGACAGGTTCTGGAATCGACATCTGGCCGTCATGCAGCCGGTGGCCGATGTGGTCGAGACGCCCTCGGACATTCGATTGGATATGCAGCGGCGTTCCTGGCGATGGGTGGACTACGCTGCAGTCGGTGCCGCGCTAACCGGCGGCGCGCTCGCTGTGCACTACAAGCTGAAGGCGGACAAGCGGTTCGACGCCTATCAGGAAACCGGTAATCCTGACCTCAGGCCTCGGATCGAGCAGCTGGACAGGCAGTCCGCCTGGGCGCTGGGCGCCATGCAGACGGGCGTGGGCGTCTTCGCGCTGCGGCTGGTATTCCGCTAGGGAGCGCGCCAGCGCAATCCCACGCCGGCGCCGATCGACGTTTCGCCGGGAAGGTTACCGTTTCCAAGGTGCGTGAATACGTGCCACGACGGCTGAACCGGCAGACGCCACTGCAGGGATACAAGCGCTCCGGACTCCGCGGCCGTATCGCCCGGTTTGACGGACGCCTCCAGCGGCCACGATCGAAGCCGCAGCCCATGGATGAAGAGCCGCTTCAGCGTCTCAAACGATGCCGGTGCACGGCGCGTGCCTCCAGTCAGGTGCAGTTCTGCCGCCTTTGCTGCCACAGGTGCCTCGACCACGGTCTTGGCCGCGACGCGAAGAGGTAGAGCCGGCTGAGCTGCGGCCGTCCCGACCAGGATCAACCCCACACTCATGAGCAGAGAACGTGACAGGAGGGCGCGCGTATCGGGGCCCACCACCACACGTGCTACGATGCTCAGAGACAAGATCAAGTCGGATTTGACGACGGCCATGAAGGCCGGAGACTCCAACCGCGTGCGTACCATTCGCTCGCTGATGGCGGCCATGATGGAGAAGGAGATCGAGCTCCGTCAGACCGGCAATCCCGAGATCACGGATGATCTTGCGGTGGATGTGATCATGAAGGCGGCCAAGCAGCGGCGGGACGCTCAGCAACAGTATGCTGACAATAATCGGCAGGACCTCGCCGATATTGAGGCCGCGGAGCTGACAATTCTGGAGGAGTACCTGCCGGCGCAACTGTCGGACGAGGACATCCGTACGGGCGTCGAGGAAATCGTGCAGCAAACCGGCGCCGCATCCATGAAAGACATGGGCAAGGTGATGGGCGTGGCCATGAAGCGATTCAAGGGCCAGGCAGACGGAAAACGCGTGCAAATGGCTGTGCGAGCGGTACTTTCAGGCTCGTGAGCATCCTCGATCTGATCATTCTTGCCATCCTGGCGGTCGGCGTCCTGCACGGCTATCGCACGGGATTCTTCAAACAGGCCGGTGGCATTGCCGGCATCCTGATCGGGTTCGCGCTGGGTGTCGCGCTGATGCAACCTGCGGGGGACTACCTGGTGCGCATCTCCGGCATGGAGCCCGCGCTGGGCCCGGTTGCCGGATTCATTTCGGTGTTCGCGGCGACCTACCTCCTGGTCCAGATTGCGGCCGCTGTCGGTGAGAAGGCGCTCGGCGCGGTCAAGCTCACCATGCTGAACCGCGTGCTCGGCGGTGGCATCGGAGGGATCAAGGCCGGCCTCTTCATGAGCGTCGCCTTCATCGGCATGGCCTACGTGCAGTTGCCGCCGGAAACCTCACGCGATAACAGCACCCTCTATCATTCCGTCGCCGCAATCATGCCGACCGCGTGGTCCTACGTGTCGGCCAACTCGGGCGCACTGGACGAATTGTCCCGGCGCATCGAGGATCAGATCCCCGCTGAGGAGGCCTCGAACTAGATTCGGGCGATGGGCTAAAAGCCCGCTCCTCGGGGCATCACCACCAGTCCGGCACCGAGTATCCACCCGCTATCGGCCTGCAGGCGATCTGAGTCAGCCTCCAGCATGCCTGCGTTAAGGTCTAGGGAGAACCGCTGATTCAGCTTGATTCGAGCGCCCGCTTCCCAGTAGGTGTAGAAGGGATCCGCGCCGCCGAAGACCCATTTCCGGCCGCCTTCGGCGGTCAGGGTCAGCCTCCAGGATGGTTGCGCCACGGCCGAGGCCACGAGCGAGGTCCCGAGTCCTGAGGAGGCGCTTTTTGGGGCGAGCCACACCGCACCGGCATGTCCGAGGGTGGTCAAGCCCGCGCCCGCCATCGCCCGAATATTCAAGGTGCGATCAAACGCTCCGAGCAGCAGGCTTGGGCCGGCCTGCACGTATAGCCAGTCCGATTCCGCCTGTGTGATGCCCGTTCGGTCCAGCCGCAGGAGGGTGACCTGCCCCGCCCAGGGCTGGCGCGAAACGAACAGATCCATGGCCGTTAGTCCCCATCCCAGCGATGCGTCCCGGTCCTCGCCGAAACCGCGTGCCCCGATCGCGATCTCCGCCAGGTGCAGACGCGAATCGTAACTCACATTCGGCAGCAGGAAATGCAGCGGGACCGCGCGGCGAGCATGCAGCGAGAATCCTGTAACCTCCGGCGTGGTCGCATGCCAGGCCCGTTGCTCCAGCTCGAGCGGCGCGAGGTCCCGGAAGGGATTCTGGGCTGCTGCGGGCAGCGTGATCAGTAGCAGAAAGAGGCCGGCAATCAGGCGCAAGGGCAGTCTCGTTGGATAGCGGGTCGCGACATACGGCCTCGCGCCGGAAAAGACCCCTGTCATCGGGAGCGTCTGACTGTGAGCAGACCTCCGATCACCATCGCGCCGCCGACGACCTGGCCGATGGTCAGGGGCTCGCCCAGGAAACTGACAGCTGTGATCAGTGCCACGACCGGCACGAGGTTGCTGTAGATGGCCGTGCGAGAGGGGCCGATCTGACGGACGGCATCGTTCCAGAGCACGACCGTCACTCCGGTGGAGAAGGCTCCCGAAAATGCGATGGCCACCCAAACCAGGAGGGTGACGTCACTCCAGACCACATCGCCAAGAAAAGGCCACGAGATGGCCGTGAGCGGCAGGATGGAGACGAGCAGGCCGTAGAACGTGAGGGAAACCGCCGCGGTGTTGCGGAGGAGCGGCCGGTTCACGGTTGTGTAGGCCGCCCAGCACATCGCGGCCAGCAGCATGATGAGGTTGCCGGTCAGCAGGTCCGTGCTCAGGTCCACTTCCTGGCCGGAAATGATGATGAAGCCGACCCCGAAGAGCGATATGATTAGCCCTACCCAGCCGAGACCGCGCAGTTTTTCGATGCCCAGGAGTGCAGCGAGTGAGGCCGTCCAGATGGGCGATGAGGCCATAATCAGGGCCGCTGATCCCGCTAATGTGCGGTCGAGGCCTAGGATGAACGCCACCTGATACACGGTGTACCCAAGCAAGCCGGTGGCCAGAATGCGCCAGGGATCTTCCCGGAACGACTGAAAGAGCGTCTGGCCATGGGTTCGCGTGTGCCAGAGGTGAAGCGCGAAGACGGCGATGAACGACGCCAGGATGCGCATGAGGTTCAGCGCCATCGCGTTCATGTACGGCATAACGGCCTTGAGCACCACGAAGTTGGTGCCCCAGATCACGACGCAGAACAGCAGCGAGGCCTCGACGGGCCACGGAAAGCGTCGCTCGGAATCGTAGGGGGTGGTCATGCGGCGTGGGCGCCCGCTCCTGCGTTGGGAGCGAAGTCGCGCCGAAGATATCGGGCCGCGTGGTGAGGGAGGCCGCCCGTTTGTAAAATGCGGAGGCATTTCCCGCACCCCCATGCTTGGCGACGGCATCACCAAACTCTACTACACCATCGGCGAGGTGGGCTCGCTCGTCGGGGAGGAGACCCACGTGTTGCGCTACTGGGAGACAGAATTCCCGCAGCTCAAGCCGCGCAAGAATCGGGCAGGGAACCGCGTGTACACGAACGAGGATATCGACCTGGTCTTTCGCATCCGGCGCCTGCTGCGCGAGGACAAGTACACACTGGAAGGTGCCCGGCAGCAGCTGGATCGCGGGGAGGCGAGTGCGCTCATGACGGCGGCCGATCGCCGGGATCTGAAGGACCTGCGCACGTTTCTGGTGCGGCTGCTGGATCGGATCAAGTAGGGGATTCGGGGTGCCCGGGTAACGGCCCTGCCCTGCCTCGCGCGCTCAGCCGCCCATCACGCCCTTTCGGCCCATGCACTTGGCCATGATGCTGAGCTGGCCGATGTGGTACGACTCGTGCATCGCAAAGAAGGCGATGAGGTCCAGCAGGTCGGGGTCCTCACCGGGGATGGGCATGGGACTGGGCTTGCGGAGGTCCTCCAGGGTCATCGCTTCCATCCCGGCCACCATCGCCTCTGAGATGCCGGCGAAGGCCTCCATGATTTCGGAGACTGGCGGGCAGGGCAGGTTTGCATCGAACTGGGCCGCGAGTTTGAACGCGCCGAATTCGCCCCATCCGGGGTCCGGCGCGTCGATTCCGAGCGTCTTGGCCAGACCGTGACGCGTGGCCACGATGTGACCTACCACTCGGTTGAACGGGTTGCAGTTCCCCAGTTGGAACGACTCCTGCTCCGGGGGCAGGTCATTTACGGCGTTGCGGAGCATCCAGGCGTTGTGCCAGAATACGTCCAGGGCCGGGGCCAGCGGGTGCGTCATTGTTGCGCGGTTTGACGCAGAATCTTACGCACCCGCCCGGATGATTGCAGGGGCTATTCGGCGGGTGCCGCGGCCGGCTTCAGCAGGTAGATGATGCCGACGAGCACTGCGATGTATGCCGCGTTAACGGGCAGGCTGGCCCATTCGCCGGCCCTGGCGTGTGTTCCAGCGGCGCCAATCATGACGACAATGAGCAGGAGTGCGGCCTTCTGGGCCAGCTTCGGGATCAGCAGTCCGATCGCACCGGCCAGTTCCATGACGCCGGTTACATAGACCATCCAGGAGGGCAGTCCCCAGTTTTCGAAGCGCACAAACCAGTCTTCAACACCCATCACCTTGCCGGAAGCGGCGGCGACGAACATGACTGCAAGCAGGCCGCGGAGGACCCAGCCGACGATGGATTTGGTCTTTGGAGACATAGCCGAGGGGAGTAAGGTTGGGGTTAGGTGCCAGACGGCCGGGTGCCGTTACGGTCAACGGGCATGCCAGGCGGCGAGAACTTCCCGTTCGCGTTCGGGGGAGATACCTGCACGGAGCTCAGCCTGGCGCTCAGGCGTGCGGGAGAAGTGAAACTCAAGGGTGTCCCGGGCGGTGTCCGCGAGAGGACGGAAGGTCAGTCCCGACTCCACTTCGGGAGTGAGGTCAAAGCGCGCGAAGCCCTCGTTGTCGCCGCGGGCCGGCATCCAGACCGGCATGTGCGAGTAGGGGCGCACGCCCTGCTCGAGCAGGAAATCGGTGTCGACCCAGGTGAACGTGGTCTCCGCCGTGGTGGCTGCGCGGATGCCGTAGAGCAGTTCGGTCATCGGACGTGGGGTAGCCGGTCCGACGCCGTTGAACGTGCCGGTTGTGCCGTTCTCAGCGAGGCGCACCATCCATTCGGTGAGATCGCGCACGTCGATGATCTGGACCGGGTCGGTCCCGTCTCCGGGGGCAAGCACTTCTCCGCCGCGATGGATGCGGATGGGCCAGTAGCTGAAGCGGTCCGTGTTGTCTCCAGGGCCAATGATCAGACCCGGACGGAAGACGAGGGCTCGGTCTCCGAAGACCTTTTGGGCTTCCTGCTCGCAGAGGGATTTGCGCAGGCCGTAGGGGAGCTCGCGCGGAGGGGTAGAAGGGTCGATTCCGGTGGATTCGAAGCTGTGTGCCGGGGCTCCGATGTTCATCGGGATCTGGCGGAAGTGGGCGTAAGCCGAACGGGAGCTGACGTAGATGTAGCAGTCTACGCTGTCACGCAGCGCTTCCGCAGAGAGGCGGACCCAGTCCGGGTTGGAGGCGGAGTTGTCGATGACCACGTCCCACTTGTGGCCTTTGAGGCTTTCGAGGTCGCCATTTCTGTCTCCGACCAGCTTTTCGAGCTCGGGGAAGAGGTGGGTATTGGTGCGACCACGGTTGAAGAGCGTGATTTCGTGACCGCGGTCCATGGCGTAGCGCACCTGGTGTGGGCCGATGAAGCTGGTGCCGCCGAGGATCAGGATGCGGAGAGGGTGGCTCGCAGCGCTCATGGCCGGCCGCGGCAGGAGGGTGGCGGCTGCGGCGAGGGTGGAGGTGCGGAGGAAGTCTCGGCGGGTGGTTGGCATGCGGGGCTTTAGGCTGGGTGGGAGGGTCGAAGATAGCGGTACCGCTCGTACTCCCGGTTCGACCGGCCTCGGCTGTCCTGTTACTTCTGTGGGGCTGGGTTCCTCTAGTGTAATGCGGCCGGGGCCGCGGTGGTCAGTCCGGAGCCCGCGGCGGGGTCCGGGGTCCGGGGTCGGGGTCGGCAGCCGGGGTCCGGGGTCGGGGTCCGCGGCCGGGGTCCGGGGTCGGGGTCGGCAGCCGGGGTTCGGCAGCCGGGGTCCGCAAGTTCACTTTGCGGCCCGGATTAAACCTAATAGCCCGAAATGAGGGTCAGGAAGTTCCATTCGGGCCCATTTGGAACCTAACTCGGCCGTTTTTCTCCCTAGAAGTTGAATTGCGATGCCTTTTTCAACCTTAGCCCCAAACCGCAGGCAAGTTGCCTGGACGACGAGCAAGAGGTGGGCGGCCCTGATGAGCGATGACAAGCAGCGGTTCGCCTCCAGGCTCGGCTGTAGTGTCGCCAATGTGTATGCGCGCAACAGGCAGTTTCGGGCCACGCCGCCAGGAGGCACCGGTCTGCGTCACTTCGCCGACCGTGACGTCCACCGGCAGATGGGTGCCATGCTGGAGGCGTCGCGCTACGAGGTGCTCGCGGCCGTCGCCTTCGTGTCACTGGAGCCTCCAGCGGTCTTCGGACAGCTTCTCGGCGCAGCACGGCGTGGGGTGGACGTGCGACTCATCTTCCGCAGCGACAATGTGACCGGCACGCTGGTGCAGTCGATGAGGGATGCGGGGGTGACCTTCCGCACGTTGAGTGACTTGCACGCCAAGTTTCTCATCACCGACACCACCGCGATGAACGGCAGCGCCAACCTCACGCAGGCTTCGGCTGATCGGGCATCGGAGGTGGCAACGTTCTTCAGCGATCCGGTGGCGGTGTACGCGCTGCGTACCGTGTTCCTGGGCTACTGGCAACGGGCTAGGCCTTTTTGAGCTAGCCGCCGTCCCGGCCGGGCCTGTCGGCGCTACCGTCGGTGATCTGCCGGTCTTCGTCGAGGATTCGATGCACCACGGGGGAATCAGTCGGGGCTAACGGACGTATATTGCCGCTCGGCCAGTGAATCACTTCGCGCGGCCACTCGGGACGTGGCGCAGTCCGGTAGCGCACTTGCATGGGGTGCAAGGGGTCGTGGGTTCAAATCCCGCCGTCCCGACT
Organism: Rhodothermales bacterium; assembly: GCA_017643395.1. Taxonomy (NCBI): domain Bacteria; kingdom Pseudomonadati; phylum Rhodothermota; class Rhodothermia; order Rhodothermales; species Rhodothermales bacterium. The sequence goes on from JAEPNP010000007.1 coordinate 27,404, forward strand.
AGAAAACGACGTTTTTGAGTCGGTTGAAGCCCTCGGTGGCAGTAGCTGTCGAGGGCTTTCTGCATCCGGGCGACAGCTACTGGTCCCATAATGCTCCCAAGGCGCTGTATCACTTCATTCAGGTACAGCAATGGCAAGTCTATTCAAGAGGCGGGGAAACTGGCATGCGCAGTTCTTCTCGGCGGAGCGATCACCGGCCCGAAAACGGGTCAGGATTCAGGCGACTGGTAAGCGGGAGGCTGAGAGAGTTTTCTCCAAGATGCTGGTGGCCTACGGCGAAGGCGCGTGGGACCCGTGGAGTTCGCCACAGTGGCCCCCGAATCCTTCGCATGACCTGGACCTGCCTTCAGTAGGTTGCGCCTCACAGGCCTTTCTAGACAGCCGAGAGGGCCTTAGGGAGGCGACACGTAAGCACTACCGATGGGTGCTCAACCTCTTCGTCGAGTACGTGGGACCCAACGAACCGCTGGGGCGACTATGCGCACGGTCCGTGGGCAACTGGCTGGCTTCGAATGCGAAACGCTCCGAAGCGACGCGAAATACCTATCTCACCCGGCTGCGAGTGTGGGGCAGGTGGCTTAAGTCGAAGGGCTACGACGACTTCACAGAGGGCGTTGCGCTATCAAGTCCTCCGGAGAGGTTGCCGTCCAAGGTGATCACTACAGAGCAGGCCCGGGCGCTGGCAGAGGCGGCGCGAATAGTGGGGCCTGATTACCTAAGTGGTGTTATCCTGGTCACACACCTCCTGGCTTTGCGATTAGGGGAGGTGTGTGCGATGACCGCCGAATGGCTAGATCACACCGACCAAACCGTAGTTGTGCAATCGGGGGGAGCATTCACCACCAAATCGGGCAGGGTGGTTAGAAAACCCGCTACGGAAGAGGCTTGGGCCATCCTCTCAGCGGCCTCGGAGCGACATTTAGCGGGGCCTCTCTTCCGCAATTCGCGAGGCAACGCGCTGAATCCGAAATGGACCTCCAAACAGTTCAAACGCCTGGTTCGCAGGTGCGGAATGCCCGAGACCTTTACCTTCCACGGGCTCCGACACGGCGCTCTCACCGAACTGGCCAAACAAGGCGTCAATATGGACCTTATCCGGCGCTTTGCCGGTCACTCCACCATGGACATGACTCTCCGCTACGTGCATCTAGACTCCTCTGTCCTTGCTAAGGAGGTCCGGTCCGCGTTGACCTCAAGCGGTGTTCAGGACACGAGGTCGCCAAGGACCCGGAGGTAGAACATGGAAATCGTACTGGTTACGCGGCATCCTCAGTGGGGCACCAACGTCTATCGACTACCCTCAATCGACCGCGTCAAAGAAGTGCTGGACGATTTGGGCAAGGACTACTTCGAAGAAGGGGACGAGGCTGATTACCTTCTCCCCGGATACTGGCGAGGCAATGGAGAGGCGTCATACCTGTCAGGAGACTTCGACCTAATGATAGAGGACGAAGTCATCTACCAATGCCACATTGACATCCCGGGACGCATCCCAAGGGACGAGTAGTCTTGCCCGGCACCCTAGTGATACCGACGCCAAATGGACGCGACAAGATCTAACACGTCCGCCGCTCCTAATTGCGTTTGCCGCCACACCTCTGCCTGATGGTTCCGGCCGCCACGGCTAACAATTTGCTCGGATCCCATGATGGTCGTGTCGATAGGTCCGAGCTCCGTATCCATCGCCAAGCCCCATCGACTGCTGAGAACGAGAGTCGCGCCACCGTTTATGGCTAGACCGGTCACAGACAAGTAGAGGACCGGCCCCGAACCGAACTCAGCGCAATGCGGGACACCCCGCGTTTGTAGTTGGTCGCTGACCCATTTCATCGCGCCGCTGGTCAGCACAATCCTCTGAGCATCATCGGTGGTCAGGCGGGCAGACCCGGTCATACAGCGGGCGTTTGCAATGGCATCAAGCTGAGCCGGGACGAGTTGTCCGAAGACTGCTGCTGGCGCGAGCAGTAGAACCAGCATCAAAGAAAGGATTCTCATACCGGTCAATTGTCTGACTTGCCCCAGTCCCGTTCCACGCCGAGCCGAGAATATTCCTCCTCGAGCCAATCGAGACCTACAGGTATGCCCAATTGCACGCCGCACTTATTTGCCTCGGCGAATGCAACGGAGCCCGATTCCTCGAAACGCTTGTAGGCTAGGAGTTCTCGGCGATCAAGGCCGCAGTTGGCTATCAAGTACTCTTCCCACCAGCCGGCAACTCTACCCAACTCTTGGGACTGCCGATAAGTCATTTTTGCCGCATCCACGGAAGCCGTCCTCGCAATCGTTTCTATGACCGAAGATGGCACGTCTCGATCACGTAGGAAATCCTCCGTGATCCGGAGAACCTCCCGTTGTCGAGCTCGGGCCTGAACGGGGGTCATTTCCTTTAGCCGAATGGGATTGATGTAGGGCCGATGCAGCAAAAATCGGTCTCGGTCGAAATAGCGAACGGACGCTGAAACCACCAGGTAGAGGCACGCGCTTGCGCACACGTCGTCCTCAAAGAACCCAGCGGCGACTGGGCGCGAACTCATTTCAATGAATCTCGAGATCGCAATCGCTTCCTCAACGTCACCACCGGGCGTGTCAATCCGGATCATCGGAGTCTGGGCCAACAGGATGAAATTCCGCTGGGTGGACGAAAACTCAATTAGCCGCTGGTAATCTCCTGGGACAATCGTCCCTTCGAGAAACAAGAGAGGCCATTCAGACTCGGGATGGTGATCCCACGAATAGCGCATCTGCGAATACCCGTCCGATGGCAACAGGGCCAGGCCTAGGCAGCAAGAAAGGACGACGCGGAGGGAAAAGCGCAAAATCGAGGGTGGCGACTAAGCTGCTGGCAGCTATCCCGACTCAAGTTCACATTACATAGGTGAGGTCTAGCGCCTCGGAATTCTTGTGAGGCGGACTCATCCTAAGAGTACGATCGGGGGACCGACAAGGAAAATCGAATCCAAGCTGGACGATGCCCATCTTTCCACTTGACGTTATGAAAGTGTCGCATCCGTGTCGAATCTCTGGGAGGTGCCAGTGACTCTCTTGGGTGTTGTACTTGGTCAAGAGTTTCTACTACCCACCTGGGGACCCTATCAACCCGGGGCCCTTTGGGGGCTGCCCCCGGGTCCTGTAGGCCTGCTGCTAAATGCAAGGGGTTTGGTAGTTGAAGACCACGGAACTATGCTGGCGTTAACAACAGTGCCTAGGAGGGTAGTTGGCAGCAGTAACTGCTCCCATTATGCTCCCACCGACTCGAACGTCGGGGTGGTTGGGACGGAGGATGTCAGGCCGGGCACGGTCTGACAACTCCTAGCAACCGCTTCTAATGGCTGGTTTTGAACCCTTTGTGCCTCTCAGGAGGGGTAGCGCTCGGTTGCGACGGACTCGCAGAGTCCTAGCAACTAGGGCCATCGGCCACTTGCATGGGGTGCAAGGGGTCGTGGGTTCAAATCCCGCCGTCCCGACGAGGAATGACCGATTCTGAGTCGGAATTAGCCCTTGGTAGCAGTTGCTATCGGGGGCTTTTTGCCGCTTGCTGCTATCGGATTGCTATCGAAGGGGGCGCCGTCGGTTCACTCACTACCAGAGCGCGATGGCAACCCTTATCAAACAGCATGGACGCTACTACGTCCAGTTCTACTCCGCCCCGAAGAGTCCTGCCAGAAAGCGGATCCCTCTCTATACCGCGTACAAGAGGGAGGCCGTTGAGTACAAGGGAAATCTAGAGAGCTGGTTCAACCGCGGTGACTATTGTCCGTGGAGCACTCCCGACTGGCGTGTGCTGCCGGTAGTCGCAATAGGCCGTGCGGAACCGCTTTCGATCGACTCCATAAAAGGCAAAGCATCGAGCGGACCGACCTAAGCTCAGGGGTGGATGGCCTCGAGGTCCTTGAATTTCTTGTTCCAAGCGTCGTCAAGAATGGACGGGAAGCTGCGATTTGGCGCTAGGTCGGCGATGTGCTGATGGAAAAGCAGCTTCCGGGTAGCGGGCTCGGAGTCTTGCGTGACGGCGTGCGTCAGCAGATCTGAGAACGTGGTGTCGCGGCGCTCGATCGCGCCACAGGCATTCTCAAAGTCCTCAATGCCGACAAAGTAGATATGCTCAGGTGGAATCGGCCAAGAGGATGGTTCGCGTCCAGTAAGCTCAGTGAGGCGGCTGTGTCCGAGTAGGTGGACTAGCATGTGTCCTCCAGACAGGATCAAGTCCTTGTAAGTGACGACTAACAGGTAACAGTTCTCCGGTGCGTATTCGGAAGAGTCCAGACCCCTCAATCTGTCAGCGGTAGAGAGACCCTGCAGAATACCCTTGAGCACCGAGGACTCGGCTGCCCTAAGGATGTAGTCGGGGCTGTAGCTAGTCATGGCGTTGTGTCTCAACTCAACTCCCTTGGCGTCTGCAAACACTCTGGAAGCCGCGGACTTGATGAGGAAGTCCACAGTCTTCCCCGGGCCAGCAGTCTGACTAATCTGAGCCTCGTTCATGTAAGTCTCACCGCTAGCGGCCAAACAGTTCTCAACGTATCGTTCAAACAAGGGGCCGAAGCTGGTCATAAACCAATTCGCGTCGAACGCCCGGAAGCGGTCATACAGGAAGTGCTGAAGGGAGTGAATCAGAACCGGAAGGGTCGTTCTGTGGTATCGCTCAGAGACAACGACGAGAGGGTAGCGAATCAGGGGAGTGACCTCGCGATACTCGCTTTCGTGCTTGTGCGGAGGAGCGATCTGACGAAGATGGTCGCGCATCCCTTTTAGGTCAGTTGAGATAGACGCCAAGAAGGCAACCACCGTAGCTGCGCTGACCTTCAATGGCGCGAAACTCGGTAGCCCTATCCATCGCGCACGCGGCTGGGTGACGAACGTCGTCAAGAGAAACATGGCCAGCGTCAGCCAATCCTCAAGAGAGATCTCAAACTCACTCCTCATCCTCTCGGATAGCGGATGGTTCGAGTCCAAGTCACCAAATAGAAGTGTCTGGCGACAGAAACCGCTCAACGGAGGCAGACTCTGGTGCCAAAACTGTTGGTAGGCGATGCGCCGCAAGAACAACGGGAGGTTGTCCGCGTCGGGCGGGACTAGCTTTGGACCTAAGTCGTGGAGGCGGTCCACGAGTTTATTATAGGCGTGCCCATCGATCGGTCGATTTGTGGTTAGCCAATCTCCTTCCACAAGTGCCCATTTGAGCAACAAGAAGTGAAACCACGGGGGCTGGGCTTTGAGGTAATCTAGGTCGCCGACGCGATGCTGCTGAAGGCGGCTCAGGGCCGCGAGGCAGACAGATTGCCCGGAGTACTTTCGCAATTGATTGCGAATCGGCTTGTAGAGGTCGTAGTAACTCACCAATTCGTTGAGGTAGTCGGTGGAAGCGCCGATCGGGGGTGCCGGGGCCCGGGTTATCCCCGGGAGGGACTACGACGGATTGCTTTGGCAGGGGCGACTAACTACGCCTTGCTTGCCGATGGCCTGATGCGGCCATCCACTACAATTATTTCGGGGGCGCGTTGCCCAGCGTTCAGGGCCGCCTGGCGCGCTGCGACGATTTCGGACAGAGCCTTCGGTTCTTTCTTCGCGACATCGATCACCTTCTACGAATTGCAATCAGCCCCCGCCATCAACGAGCCACCACCATCGGCTTCGAAAAGGTGTAGCTATCCACGCTCAGGCGATAGAAGTAGACACCAGGCGCAAGGTCCGCACCGTAGAAGAGCCAAGAGTAACGGCCCTTGTCCATCTCACCGTCCTGAAGAAGACCAACTGACCTTCCAAGGGAGTCGAACACCTCCAATCGGATGTGTGCGTCAATCGGAATACTGGCAGTTATCAGTGTTTCAGAGCCAAAAGGATTGGGGGCGTTGTCGGCGAGGCCGAGTACGAGGCGGGGGTCCGGAGCAGCAGGCGGATCCGGAAGAGAATCGCCGTCGCGAGAATGGAGGAGGGCATTTCGACGTTCCCGAAGGAAATCGACTCCGTCTCTAAGACGGACAATGGAATCGAACCGGTTTGCGCCTTGCGCCCAGGCCAAAGCGAAGACCATCTCGTCCGACCCGCCGGGCGGTAGTGTGAATGGCTGGGCGTAGATGAACATCTCTTGCCCGACAGGTGAAAAGCTGGTCCCACTTCCATCTGAATTGACCATAGACCAAAACGCACCGGAAACGGGATCACCGGGGTAGCCGAAAGTGGTCACGGGGCCATCGCGCCCACCCCCACCACCGCCTTCCCGGACGGGGCTACCGTCTTGAATCAGCCCCCGAACAAAGTTGTGATAGCCTGCAGCGTCAGTCGGCCACCCATAGCGGCCCCCATCGTCACTCGGGATATGACTTGCACCAATTCGGCCCTCACGACCACCGACTGTGGGAGCCTTCAGGATGGTTGCGCCCAAGGCGGGCGATGCCGGGCCAAACAACCCGTCATCGTCGTCTCCACCGTACAGGTAGACCATCGACCTACTGGTGTCGGTTCCGGCGAACTCATCTCCCCATGCGCCCGACGACCCGTCCAAGAAGATGCCGGCATAGACGCTCAGGCTGTCCGCGGTCGGGTTCTCAATCGCGAACCGGTAGAAGGTGCTATTCCCCACTATTCCGGAGGTAGCGAACGCAAAAGCCTCGGCACGAACGACCAAGCCCGTCGGTTCTGAGCCGGTATAACGATGTTGATTGCCTCTGTCGTTCATTATCCACCAAACCGTCTGGTCTCCAAGAATGGCGGGAATGTCCCCCCCGGCCAGATCGTAGTTCCCGGAGATACCATCCCCGTCAGCAACCGGTGCGCCCTGTAGGTAGGGCCATGACTCCAGTGCTTCAGTGGTTTGGCCTGTCTGCCGGTAACGCTCAATGTCCTCCCATCGAACGTCCCAGATTCTATCCGATGCTACACAGTGGAGACTATCGGGTGCGAGGCCTGACTGGGGAAGTGGGCCAGCCCAAAACTCAGCGTCACCATATGCGGTCGCGGCAATCCTGAACTCGTCGCCCACCTCTACGCCAAGGTGAAAAGAGAACGCGGAAACCGCGTTGTGGCCGCTACCCTTTGGGACCTCGTATCTGTTTGGACCCTCTTTCCAAGTTGCCAGACCGTTGTTGGTGACGCGGGCCACCACGTTTCCGACCTCCAAAAGGCTTTCTGCCTCTGAGGGAGGGCAGTTGCCAACGGTCTGGGCCAAGACCTGGTGGGTATGGGCTACCCACAGGAAGGCAAGGATGTGGTAGCGGGGTCGCACTCACCAAGAACACTACTCTGGTTCGTTGCCGCTGCTATCGGTCTCCGAACCGATTCCTCGGTATGCTGAACGGGTACAGCTCCCGGCTTCAGAGGGGACGGGATGAGCCAGTGCGTATGTCTGGATAAATCGCTGGAGGGCGCATCGAATAATCGCCCCTAACCCGCCGAAAGACTGGAAGAGACACTTAATCGGTTTCCGGCGGGCTAGGATGGGAAGAGAGAGAAGTCTCCGGAGACTTGGCCTGACTTGTGTCTTCGCGTGAGTGGAGGCGTCGATACAGCCCATGGCGTGCGAGGGGGCGTCGGTTCAAATCCTCCGCCCTGACAGAGCCGGCCTTTTTCAGCAGCGAAATCCCCAATCCGCTCCTACCTTCCGGGCCACCCTAGCAAGATGTCCCCTCCTGTGGAAGCCACAACATCCCAGCGCCCGTCCTTCGTCAACCGCGCGCTCGGAAGTATTGAGCGGATCGGCAACAAACTGCCCGATCCCTCGATGCTCTTCCTGATCTCCATGATCATCGTGTGGGTCCTCTCGGCTTTCCTGGCCGGCGTGGAGTTCACGGATGTCGACCCAAGAAGTGGGGAGCCGCTGCGGGTGACCAACCTGCTGACGGGCTCGGCTCTGGCCACTTTCCTGTCGAACATGGTGACCATCTTCACGAGCTTCGCTCCGCTCGGGGTTGTTCTGGTGGCGATGCTTGGCGTGGGCGTGGCGGACGAGGCTGGGTTCTTCAACACGAGCATCAAGCTGATGCTGAGCCTGACGGCGAAGTTCCTGCTGACGCCCGTGGTCGTCTTGGTCGGCCTGATGAGCCACAGCGCCATCGACGCCGGCTACGTGCTCGTCATTCCACTCGGTGGGATCATCTTTCACGCGTCCGGACGCCACCCGCTTGCGGGCATCGCGGCCGCGTTCGCGGGAGTTTCGGGTGGCTTCTCGGCAAACCCGCTTCCTTCCGCACTCGATCCACTGCTGCAGGGATTCACGCAGCCCGCGGCCCAACTTGTGGATCCGAATGTGTTGGTAAACCCGCTTGGGAATTTCTACTTCACCGCGACCTCGAGCATCCTCATCATTGGACTGGCCTGGTTCATTACCGATCGAATCATAGAACCGCGGCTCGACCGGTTGACTCCGCTGGATGACGATGCGGAGGCCGCCAAGGAAATGGATTCCATCACCGCAAGAGAGGGTAAAGCCTTCCGGTGGGCCAGCCTTACCATGCTGGTGGGACTCATCGCGCTGGCGGCATCCCTCTGGCCTGCGGACTCACCGTTCCGTGATGCGGAGGGATCTCTCAATTCCTTTGCGGCTCCGATCATGCAGTCGATCGTGCCGCTCATCTTCCTCCTGTTTCTGCTTCCCGGCGTCGTATTCGGGTTTGTGTCGGGGAAGTTCAAGACCTCTCGCGACATGGTCGCAGCGATGACGAAGTCCATGGAAGGGATGGCGTACTACGTGGTCATGGCCTTCTTCTGTTCGCTCTTCGTGTACGCCTTCAACACTTCCAATCTCGGCGCGCTGCTGGCCGTCAAGGGGGCTGCTGGTCTAAAGGCGCTCGCCCTCCCCGGATCGGTCACGATTTTCGGGATAGTGATCCTGACCGCTTTCGTGAACCTCTTCGTTGGGTCGGCATCGGCCAAGTGGGCTCTCCTGGCTCCGATCTTTGTGCCCATCCTGATGCAGGTGGGGATCAGCCCTGAACTGACGCAGGCTGCCTATCGCGTGGGCGACTCTTCCTCGAACATCATCACGCCGTTGATGCCGTACTTCCCGTTGGTGGTCGTGTACTGCCAGCGGTACGTGAAGTCTACCGGCATCGGCACGCTCACGAGCCTGATGCTGCCGTATAGCCTGGTCTTCCTCGTGGCGTGGTCACTCTTCCTCCTTCTGTACTGGGCGATTGGAATTCCGCTCGGGCTCCAGGCGTTTTATCAGTATCCGCCGCCTGGGATGTAGGGGAAGAACTATTGCGTGGCTCCCTCCGGAAGGACGACAAGTGCAGGGTGGCGAGAGGACACGCCATCTCTGAAGTGTCGCTGTCGGAGACAGGATTCCGAGGCCAGGCAACACCCCTGCCGCGACTCCGCCACTCATTACGAGCCGTCGAAACCGATAAACTCGTGCACTACTAGAGGACCTCCGGACGCAAGAGAGTCCCGGCGTGTGCCCGACTTGTCGTAGTGCCGCTATCCTCCGTAATTGGGGTGTCCAAATCTGAGGTGTGCCATGCCGGACTTGACGATCGCCCTAACCATGCTTGCAGTCATCGCCCTGGTGGTCTTCTATATACGGTGGAAGAAACACCAGGATGGGGGACCTGGCGTCGCAGATATTTCAACTAGGTGTGGTCTGGCTGAGGACTATCTGGTCCCACGAGACGGGCCATACGTCCTAAAGGTCGAGGAAGCTTGTAGCCACGTCACTGTCTCCGTCGATGACGAAATACTGCAGGTTTGGGACGCGGCGACCGGGGCAGAAAACGATCTCCGTGTGCCGGAGGGAGGCGTGGTGGCGCTTCGACTAAGTAAGGGGCAATCACTGAATATCAAGTGCGAACCGGGCAACAGACACAGAAGATGCAAAGCGGCACTGTACCGTCCGGACATCATGCCCGCAGCACAGAACCTATTCCAGAACGTGCAGGCCCGTCAGTGCAACGAGTGGCAGCGGATCACGCTCTGGGCTTACGACACGGTGCGTCTCCGAGTCACGTTCCAGAACCCGGTCTGCAGCGATCCGGGAGGGCCGCAACAGGCACCTTTGATCAAGGGACCCCGAGTCGGCGCAACGGGCGGAAGGTTCAGGGAGCGCCCAGTGCGCAACCGACAGTGGGAGGGCGATTTCTCGCCGGGCGGCGGTGGCGGCCTGGGCAATGCAGTTCGGTTGATGTTCAAGTGCCCAGGAAGTCAGGGGGGACCTTGCGTAGCGTCCGTGACTCTGCTCAAGCCGAGATAGTCCAACTGCTCTACTCACGGCAAGACGGGGCACCCGCTCGTTTCCACCCTTGTGGCGACGGGAAAGCGGTTTGTTCTGGCGGATCCTTCAGTATGGCAGGCTAGGACTCCCGCCAATCTACCTACCGCACGTGCGGTCGTCGGTGAACTCGCCGGACTGGGGGCCGCCGGCCGTTTCATGCCTGAGAAGAGTCGGTTCTGACCAAGCTGTTTAAGGGTTACTCAGACCCGAAACCGTTGCCTCGCCGACGTGGTGGAGCTGAATGAGTAAGTCACGCTTGCTGAACTTGGCCGTGACATGCAGGCCCCTCCACTCGTAGTCGGTCCCTCCATCGAATCTGCGGTCTTCGAGCCACTGGAATACTGTGCCTTGGCCCTTGGCCCAGAGATCATCGCAGCTGTTGCAGTCGCCGCAGAGGGTGCCAGCGTACCAGTCGCCTCCGGAAGTCTGATTGACGTAGGCCATGAGTCCCTGGTCGATTTTCGGAGCCTTGAAGTAGATCGCGCCTTGGCACTGGGAGTAGAAAATGGAGTCCACGAACGTGCCAAAGACGATGCCCTCCTCTGCATCAAAGGTCAGTTCACCCTCATTTGGCCCTATCTCGCAATAACTGCCTTCTAGGAACATGTCACCGGCGTAATGGAACTTGACGTCTCCCCCCATCTCGGCGGGATCAAGCTTGTTCTCGACAGCGATTGCCGCGTACCTGACTGCCTGACTGTGGAGCTTGCGTGCGAGGTCAATTCCCTCTGCAACGTCGGTCACTGAGATACCCATAACGAAAAGCGCCTAGTTGCCATAAGTCTAGGGGATTGTGCGCTCGTTCGAAAGTTCATGCCAGGATTAGGGGCGATCCACCCGTCTTCGAGAGCTTGAGTCTCGTATTTCGTGGACCGGTCTGTCGGGGCGCTGCCTGAGGGCCTGGTTCTCAAAGGCTCTCGGTGCGTCTCAACTACGATGCGGCCCAGAGTGTCAAGCCCGTCGAAAACCCTAATGGCGTTGACCGCTCACCGTCGGCGAACCCATTCTGGTTGTTTTTGACTTGGTCAGCTAGTGTCTGAACGCCAGGAGAATAGTCGTTTCGCCTTATTGCACCCGCAAAGCTGCGCGTCCATTTTGGCCATCGACCACCGTCGACTTGCCCTGTATGCCCTTTTGCCCATCGGAGAGTTGCCACTTCTACACGTGCGCGCAGGAGGAGCGTCGCCTGTAGTGATTCCAGACGGCAGCCATAGCGATGATACGAGGTCAACCACCAACCGCGATCCAGGCGTGCGACTGCTCTGTATGGCCGTCAGTTTGGTCCTGACTGGCGTCCCGCTAGGATGCGATTCCAGCGCCATAGACGAAGAGCCTGACCGCCCGCCGGTGTGCACGGCAGGCCCTGACCACGGTTCACTCTGGCCGTTATCAGTTGGCAATTATTGGAGCTTTGAGTACTACTGGCGGGGTGCCCTGACAGATACTCTGCGGGTAGTCGTAGAGGAGGAGTACGCGGCCGGGCGCTTCGCTCGCGGCATCACGTTCCTGGTTCATCGCTACGGCCTGAGTGAGGCACTGCCTGCCAAGAAGGAACTCTGGACCAACTCAGAGCGAGGTCCCACCCAAGTCGGTTTCATCAGCAGGGGCGACACGGTCGACTACCTACCCCACTTTCGCTTCCCATACCCGGCACGTCGTTGGGAGGAATTCTACTCCTACAATTTCACCCGCGATCTACGCACTGACGGACCTTGGGAAGTGGCAGATTCCTCACGATACGTCGTCGTGGCCACCGATGAGCAGACTGCCACAGTGCTCGGCCGGTTTCGAAGCCATGTCTATCGGCATCTCGACCGTCCCCTGGACGATGCCTTCGGTGACAGTGTGTACGTCTCGTATGCCCCCGGTCACGGGCTGGTCGGGATCTCGGCCTACAACGAGAGACAGGGCAGGACACGCGATCCCAACTGGCAATTCAAACTCGTTGATATCTGCATCAAGAAGCGGGCACCATGAAACGACATCTCCTAGTTCTAACGGCAATGACCGTAGCCATGAGCTCAAACGACTCACTGGCCCAGGAATCGTCCGCGAGCCTTTTTGAGGTGCGGGTCGACGCGTTTGAAACGCTCGGCATCGATCAGGCCCACCGGTTCACGCGTCTTGCGCAGGCGAAGAACGCGGTCAGCGTCTCGGTCATCGACCTTGGCGATTGGAGCCGGGTGGCGAAGAAGCACTTCTTCTCGCTCTCTATGCCGGATGGTCGGCGGGTCCAGGTCCAAACTCGTGGAATCACCGAGCACGGGGCGGGCCGGATGACCTGGCAGGGACACATCGGTGGGGATCCCACCCTCGTACGACTCAGCTTCGACGGCCTTGAGGCTGCGGGACGATTCTGGGTGGATGACCTCGAGTACAGACTCGAGAGCCTTGGTGGCGGCGAAATGGCGCTTGTCAAGACGTCCGTAATGTCTCCGCGCACATCAAGCAATCAAATGCGCACCGACACCAAGAGCGGACATGTCGCTGCCAAGTCCGCCTCAAACCTGTTGGCCGACATCGAAGTCATTGATGTGATGGTGGTCTATACGTCTGGAGCCGATGACGAGCCGGGGAATATTCTGACCTCCATCGACAGCTTTGTTGACGAACTTAACACGGCGTTGGACAACGCCCAGCACCTGGACAGTACTCAGGTACGTCTGGTACATACCATGGAGGTGACAAAGAACACTTCCTGGGATATTTCGAGCGCTGTCGATGACCTCGTTGCTGGGAACGCTCCTTTCGAAAGCGTTGCCTCCGCGAGGACTACGCACGGCGCGGATGTAGTCATGCTCATTCACGACGACTTTACGGGCGCCAACGGCTGGGTCGCCGAAAACGAGGGAGACTCCTCAGAAGCCTTCGGAGCGGCGGAACTGGGCGAGGCAGAAGACAATGCGACCTTCGCGCACGAATTTGGCCACATCATCGGTGGTCTACACGATGTGGAGTGGTACAAGGACGCCTTCGGTCAGAACTGGACGGCCACCACGGATAAGCACGCCATGTTGACGGTTGCGGAGACCCAGGGGACGCTCATGAACGCGACCGCACGAACAAATCGGGTCCTGAAGTTCTCCGACCCGGACGACACCTTTGCCAATAGTGATCCTCTGGGCGGCGCCGACGAGGACGTAATCCAGGTATGGAGGGATCGCCGATCCACCGTCGCTGGATTCGTGGCCGCGGTTCCCGAAGATGAAGATGACCTGACGATCGACCTCGGTAGCGACACGGAGATGGAGTGGCACGAAAGCATCACGTTCGTGGCCGACCCGACCTATGATCCATCCGAGGTAGATTGTGACGAGTGTACCTACATGTGGTATGAAAAGGACACCCCGACCGGGACCTACTACGATTCCGGTGTTTCGACTCAGACCTACTACGATCTGTTCAGATGGACATCAGGACATGGCTTTGGAGTGGAAGTGTCTGATGGTGCGGATTCGGTAGAGGACTACATCTGGGTCGACTACTGTCCGGCGCCTTGCAGTGGCGGAGGCCCGAAGCGCGGGCCCGATTCGGAGGAGGCCGTTTCTCCAGATGCGTTCAGCCTTGAACTGGGAACCGCGTTCCCGAACCCGATCCAGACGCGAACCGAGATTCCGTTCGCCATACCGGAATTGAGCCATGTCAGTATTGTCGTGTTTGACCTCTTGGGCAGAGCAGTAACGAGCGTCGTGGCGAGTACGCTCCCTCTTGGACGGCATTCGGCCATCTGGGACGCTTCAGAATACCCACCGGGGACCTACCTCATACGCATGCAGGCTGGCGATCGCGTGGTCTCCAACCTGGTTTCGGTTGTCCGCTAGAAGAGTCGGATTGAGCCGGTCAAAGAATCTGGAGACGCTCTCTGGCTGAGTGCGGCGGCCACTCTTGACACAACCGATACCCTGACCCGCGAGAGGAAACTGATATCTACTCTTCCTCGGCGCGATTCCGTGAGGGAATGGGGAGACCACGTTGGTCCACGTTGTTGGTCCGCCGTTCCCGGCGTCCACTCCGGCAGGCCGGATGAACGGCTGGTTTCGACTTGTGACGGTACCTGTCCGTAACGACGGAGGACCAATGAACCACTTCGGCCCAGCGCAATGCTCCGGGAAGCTTGGGTCAGGCGGCCGCCGACTCGGCTTGATGGGATCGATCCTTCTTGTCGGCTGCGTCGGGTGTTCGGATCCGGAGACGATGGCAACCAGCCCATCGGCAATCTTCAGCCCTGTTGCCACAGTTGGCCAATTAGCTCCTGGCCAACCCATTGAGGCCGCGGTTAACCACCCGACTTATTTCTCGATTACCGACGAGTTTGTCATAGTAGGGGACAATGCTGACCCACGTCCCAAGTTGTTTTCACTGGACGGGACCTACTCCCACACCGCAGGAGACGCGGGAAACGGGCCGGGAGAGTTGGGGCGACCGACGTCTGCACTCGAAGTTGATGGCGAGCTGTGGGTGTTCGATTCCGAAACGTCTCGCGTCTCGGCGTTTGATGTGGACACTGGACAGTACCTACGCTCAGGCGTGCAGCCCTTTGCTTTTGTTCGAGCTACCTCCTCAAGCCGTTCTTCTGCAGTGGTCCTAAACCTCGCGTTGAGAGAGGGTGCCCCGGAGGCTCCGAGCTTGGTTCACGTCCTGAACCCGGAAGACTTCTCTGTGAGGACGTCGTTTGGTAATGCGCGGTCCCTGTGGACGGAACGCTTCTCGCCGGACTTGCTTCTTCTTGATCCCGGGCGGTTTTGCACCTGGGGCAATGGAGGAGTAGCGTACGCCCCGGCACTCTTCTGGGGCGAGGTGTTTCGATTCAACCAGCATGGCGAAACATCCGACAGTGGAGTCGAACGAATCCCGATTCCGGTGGGAATCCCTCCTTCGGTTGAAGTCGCCTCCCTTCTGGGAGTCTCAGAAGCAAGAGGTATTGTCTGCGGGGAGAACGGCGCATTTACGCTGTACTTAGCGCGCTCGAGTGCAGGAGGGCCGAAGGCGTTAGAAGTGTTTTCGGTTACGGATGCAGGTGTTGTAGAAAAGTCCGGCCGACTCCATGGCGTGGTGTTCCCCGAGACCGAGTATTGGGATTATCGCGTGACAATACAGGGTACGTCCGGCGATACGTTGGCTCTTCTTGATGCCGACCAACATGGGGATCCTCGACTCAGAGTTGGAACAATATCCTGGAGCGACAAGAGCCCCGCAGCGCAACTGACCTCGCCGGGGGCATGATCGCGGGCTGGTCAAGGCGTCGGGCGCTAGTGTCCGCGGTCGGGCTTATGGCCTTGATGGGGGCTTCGTGCTCCGAGGAGCGAAGCGGTGGGCAAGCTTCTGCCTTTGCGGAAGAAGGGAGTTCTGTCCGTGTAGAGGGTCGTATTACCGACGTTGGCGGCGCAGGATTACCAAGGGTTAACGTTCAGTTGACATCCACAACTGACTCGACTCGTGTGATCGGAGTTGCAACCGGGCCGGAAGGGACATTCTGGTTCTCAGAGGTTCCCGTCGACACTTTTGTTGTTCGCATTGCCCGGTATCCCGATGTCCTGATCATCGATACCCTGCGTTTGGGTGCCGGTCAGCGAATCGGGGAACTGAGATACGTAGTGACGCCCGAATCGTCGTTTTGAGATGGATGCGGCGTTGCGCCCCAGACGGGTAGCGGCGCGAGCTCTGAGGCGGGCGTCTCTCGCACTAGTCTCCACACTCCACAGCCCTGTTAACCGCCCGCCTCCAGCTCCAGTTGTATGACCGAGAAGTCGGCCAAGAGGGCCGTCTAGTCAGCAACGCAGGAGACCATGCTGGAATCGGCAACCAGGGACACGGATCACACTCACTCACGCGCAAAGGACGGGCCCTACGCCAGATCGCACTTCGATCCGCCCGGGAAGTCGACAGCCGTCTGCCTCGTGCTCGCCTTCCTGCTCGCGTCCGCATGCACCAACAACGCACAGGTAATGAGCCCCCGCGTTGCCGCAAAGTGGCAAGCTGAGCTCCATACGCTCCACGACAGCCTGCTCGCTCGTCACGTGGACCTCTACCACGAGACTTCGCGTGAGGAGTTTGAGCGGGCGGTGGCGGCGATCGAAGCCAGGCTCCCGTCCGTCAGCGTCAACGAGGCACTCGTCGAGTTCGCCCGGCTCATTGCGCTGGTGGGCGATGGGCACACCTCATTCTACGCAGGTGATCAGCGGCGAAAAACCTTTGGGTTCATACCGCTTCACCTGTGGTCCTTCAGCGATGGGCTCTATGTGACGGCAGCACCGGTCGAGTATCGACACTTGGTGGGCAAACGCATCACCGGCATCGATCAGACCCCAATCCAGGAGGCGATCCGCCGGGTCAAGAGTACGATCGGTGTCGACAACGAAAAGGGGTACGACTACGCAGTGCCGTTCGATCTATTGCGGCCCGAGTTGCTGCACGCGCTGGGGATCGCGACTTCAGCAGACACTGTTCGATTCGAGTTTGACGGGGGAGTGTCCGAGCCCTTTGCAACGATTCCATTGAATGAGTACAACAAGGGCGACTACCGCACGGCCAACGGCGTCTACGCCGACGGCATCCCTCCAAGCCGCAGGCTGGAATACCTTTTTGCCACGCCGCTGTCGCTTCCGCACCTCCTCGAACGGAAATACTACTGGTGGGAGTACCTAGAGGAGGAGAACGCCATCTTCTTCCAGTACAACACCTGCTGGAACCAGAGGGATCGGCCGACTGTGGCCGAGATGGCGCAGGAGATGTTCGCCTTCATGGACGCCAACCCGGTCGAGAAACTGATTATCGACCTGAGGCAAAACACGGGGGGTGAGCCCGAGACCGCGAGAGCTTTAATCGACGGCCTCGCGGCGCGGCCTGAGTTCACGGAGGAGGGGCGGCTCTTCGTGCTTGTCGGCCGACGAACATTCTCGGCCGCGGTCACGAATGCGGCAGAATTGCGAAGCCGAGCGAATGCCCGCCTGGTGGGAGAGGCTCCTCGTGGCAAACCCAACAGTCCCAGTGAGGGCCGCGACGTGGACTTGAAGCGCACGGGGATTTGGCTGACCGTCTCGACGCAGTTCGTGGAGCGGGATCCGGCACTCGGGGACGCCGACTTCCTGCCCCTCGAGATCGAGGTAAATCACACCTTCGCGGCATATAGGGACGCGGTCGATCTGGACCTGCGGGCCGCCCTGAACGCGGGCGTACTCGACATCTGAGGCCTTGCTCAAATAAGCTCGCCATCGGGACGTCCGGCGGATGGTTTCCGCGAATCTCTGGCTTCAAAGATCTTCCGAAGCCGTCCTCTCGCCCTGCTGAGCAACACGCGCACGCTCAACTTGCTGTAGCCAGTGAGATCTGCAATCTCGGCATGGGTGTAGTTCTCCGCGTGAGCCAGCCAAAGCAGCGTGCGCTCGCGTTCCTTTAGCATGCCCATCGCCCGCTGAAGGTCCATCGGGACCTCCGGGTGAGTTTCCTTCAGGGGAGCGGATCGATCTTCTTCGAACGCGGCGATCGTCCTGGAATACCTGGCAAGACTCTTCCGACGATCCTTTAACAGGTTCGCGGCGATCCGAAACGCGTAGCGGCGCAGCTGCTCCGGCGTCCGGGTGTCACTTGAGGTGTAGAAGGGCGATCTCCAAAGGCGGATCATCGCTTCTTGCAGGACATCCTGCGCCGCCTCGGCATCCTGCGTGCCGGCCAGAATAAAGCCGCGCAATCGGGGCACGAGGTCCTCGTAGACCTCCCGAAAGGAGTCATCGCGAGTCCCTGGCGCACCAGCCCCTGTTGCGTTCACCGTGCCGCCGTCCGACACGCCCCTCAGGAGACGCGCTTCCGAGAGAGGAGGGCGAGTTTCGCGAAGTCCCCGACGCCGAGCCCGAGCCCGACGATCCCCGCCACCGCCAACAGTAGCTCAAATGGAATGCCAGCCACGAACATCATGAGGCTGCCGTCGATCGCAACCTTCAGAGCAACGGCGAGGGTCACCAGCATGCCCCCGATCAGGGTCTTTCTGGTCGCTGCACCCACCTCCTCAGCGTGGATCCGCTCAGGTGTGCGCGGATCCTCCAGCATGTGCCAAAGCGCCTCCTTGCCCTGTCCTGTACGAATCATCGATTCCAGGAGTGGAGGATCCGTCTTGTCCAGGAAGGCCCTGATGGAGCGCTGCCGGGAGAGTTGAGCGGCCAGCATTCTGTGCTGCCTGCTGCGGATCGCGAACAGGGCGACCACAATGATGCCGATCACCTCGGCCAGGACGACGGGCAGGGAAAGCAGGACTTCAGACATGGTGGTATTCGATGTAGGCGGGGCTCGGCGGCCTGCGCGAGGGCTGGACGGCGCCTCGTCGGGCAAGAGCGCCATGGTATTAACTGTCGCCGGGCGAGATTGGTTAACATCCTCCGGGGCTCTGTTAACCGTGAGCACACGAAACAGGTTGTACAACCAGGATCGTCCAGCTATTGAAGGAAGACTCGATGCCGGAATTGCGCAAAAGGGGTTCGAACCGCAACCGCCAACAGGCGATGGTGCGCGTGGCCGTTCTCCCGTTGATCATCTTCGTCACGTCCGTCCTGGCGACCATCCCATCGGCCACTCCGATCATTATTCGGCATGATGTGAGCGATGAGGACTACGTGGCCCTGGCAGACAGCCTGGACCTGAGCGCGGCCGTGGTCAGGTTCACCAGGACCGATATGGCCGGCACGCTCATCGCGCAGGACTGGATACTGAGCGCAGCCCACGTGGCGCAGGAGGTTTCGCCGGGCGGGTCTCTCTTGTGGGGATCCGGAGATTCGCTTCGTGTCGAACGTGTCGTGCTCCACCCGTTGTGGCTGGAAGAGGGTTTCCCGCACGATATCGCCCTCATCAAGCTCACCACTCCGGTAGAGGGCGCCGTCACCATCCCGCTCTATCTCGACTCCGACGAGGAGGGCCGTCTGGTGACGCTCATTGGAAACGGTGATCTGGGCGATGGCACGACAGGTCCCACGGGCAATGATGGCCGCTTCCGGGCCGCGACAAACCGCATCGACAATCTTTCAGATTCATGGCTGGCGTGGCGATTCGATGGACCGAATGATCCCGGGACGACACCGATGGAGGGTATCAGCGGCCCCGGAGACAGCGCGGGACCCGCCTTTATCCAGCGGGATGGACGTTACTTCGTTGCCGGGGTGAGCTCAGGTCAGGACACCCAGGCTACCGGGGGCCGGGAGGGCCGGTACGGGGTGACGGAATACTACACCCGGGTGTCTGCTTACTCGGACTGGATTGCGAGCGTTGTGGCGAGCTTCTGAGGCGTTTCGCCACCGAGAGCCGGCAGCTTTCGGCGGGTACGTTGTACCATCGGCGCACCAACTTGCAAGCCGACACATGATTCTTCGGTGCAGCCGCCATTCCTGGGCCACGGCCTTGTTGATTCTGGTTCTGGCACCATCAACCGCAGCAGTCTATCCGAATCCCTTCCGGTCCGAATTGAACGTGCAGGTCCCATCGGGATGGCGATCGGCGGATATCATTGTTTTCGACGTCCTGGGCAGGCAAATCTCACAAAAAGCCGCCGCGGCGGTCAGATCATTCGATGGCGCGCACATGCCGCCAGGTGTCTATTTCGTAGTAGTTGACTCAGGGGATCGACTACTGCGGACCACAGCGGTCAAGCTCGACTAGCAAGGCCTGCCGACTCAGGATCCTGTTCCTACCTTCGGGTCCACCCAAGACGCCCTCCCTCGTCATGACGCGCCTCCTCCTGGCGGTGATCCTCATCGCCGTCACCGTCCAGCCCGCCTCCGCCCAGGACGTCCAGCCAGACTCAACGCTCTTCACAAGCCTGAAATGGCGCAACATCGGCCCCTTCCGCGGCGGTCGGTCGAACGCGGTGACCGGTGTCGTGCAGCAGCCGACGACCTTCTATTTCGGCGGCGTAGGCAGCGGGGTCTGGAAGACGGACGATGCGGGCCAGAACTGGTCCAACGTCTCTGACGATGCATTCGGCACCTCATCGGTCGGCGCAATCGCAGTCGCGCCATCGGACCCGAACGTCGTGTACGTCGGCATGGGCGAACACGCGGTGCGTGGGGTGATGACCTCGCACGGCGACGGCGTGTACCGCTCCACGGACGCCGGCCGGTCGTGGACACACGTGGGGCTGCCGGGCTCCAGAGCCATCTCGCGCATTCACGTACACCCATCCGACCCGGACCTGGTCTACGTGGCCGTTCAGGGAGCACCCTACGGGCCGACGGAGGAGCGCGGCGTCTATCGCACAGAAGACGGCGGTACCACCTGGGAGAACATCCTCTACGTCTCCGACACGGCCGGCGCGTCAGACTTAGCCATGGATCCGAACAACCCGCGCATCCTCTACGCGGCTTTCTGGGATCACCAACGCTTTCCGTGGCAGGTGCGCAGCGGGGGAGAAGGCAGCGGCTTTCACCGGAGCACCGACGGTGGCGACAGTTGGACGTCCATCAATGAGGGGCTTCCTGAGCTCATGGGCAAGACAGACATCACGGTGGCCGCGAATTCCGACCGCCTGTATGCGCTGGTCGAGGCCGATCCGGGCGGGGGACTCTACCGCTCCGAGGACCGGGGGAAGACGTGGCGCAACGTCAATCAGAACTGGTCGTTGCGTGCCCGCGCCTGGTATTACATCAACGTCTTCGCCGATCCGGTCAACCCGGACGAAGTCTGGATTCTCAACGCGCCTGCCTTCAAGTCCATCGACGGCGGCCGCTCGTTCCAGCGGGTCGCCACACCGCACGGGGACAACCACGACCTGTGGATCCACCCCGAGAATCCTGACATCGTGATCAACGCGAACGATGGGGGTGCCAATGTCTCCCTGAACGGCGGCAGGACCTGGTCTACCCAGCAGAATCAGCCTACAGCCCAGTTCTATCGCGTCAACACCGACAACCGCTTTCCCTACCACGTCTACGGCGGCCAGCAGGATAACTCGGCCATCGCCATCGCCAGCGAGTCACCAGGCGCCGGCATCGGCTGGAAGGACTGGTACAGCGTTGCCGGTTGCGAGACGGCCTACGCGGCCTTCGACCCGGACAACCCCACCTCGGTCCTCGGCGGCTGCTACATGGGAATTATCGGGCGATGGGATGCGGCGACGAGCTCATCGCGTGATGCCATGGCGTACACCAACCTGCCGATCGCGCTCGCTTCGCGCGACATGAAATACCGTTTCAACTGGAACGCGCCCATCATCGCATCCCGGCACGATCCGAGCGTCATGTATCACGCTGCGAACGTGCTGCTTCGCACCACCGATCAGGGCCTGACATGGACCGAAGCCTCACCGGACCTGACCCGCGACAATGACGAGAGGCAAGGTCCAGGAGGCGGTCCCATCACGAATGAGGGCGCCGGCGGCGAGATCTACGGAACGATCATGTACGTTGCAGAAAGCCCCCATTCGCCGGATGTGATCTGGACAGGGAGTGACGACGGGCTGGTGCACATGACCCGCGATGGAGGCGAATCCTGGACCAACGTCACGCCGGACGGGTTGCCTGAAGCGCAGGTCAACGCCATCGATGTCTCGCCGCACGATCCCGCGGCGGCCTATATCGCGGTGACGGCCTACAAGGTCAACGACTTCACACCCCGCCTCTACCGCACACGCGATTTTGGCGCCTCGTGGGATCTGATTACGGACGGCATCTCGGAGGATCACCACACGCGGGTTGTGCGCGAGGACCCCAGGGTCCGCGGCCTGCTCTACGCAGGCGCGGAAAACGGCCTCTACGTCTCGTGGAACGACGGCGACGATTGGCACTCGCTGCAGATGAACATGCCCATCACGCCCATCACCGACCTGATGGTGCAGCGGGAGCACAACGACCTCGTGGTCGCTACCGGTGGTCGCAGCTTCTGGATCCTGGATGACCTGGCTCCGCTGCAGCAGCAAGCAGGGGTAGATGGGCTGCACCTCTTCCAACCGGACCCGGCGCACCGGGTGGCCGGTGGGCAGGGCGACGGACGCGCCCGCCCGGGCCTCGGCCAGAATCCCATGCCCGGCGTTGTGATCGATTTCTTTGCCCCTGATTTGACGGACTCCAGCAGCGTCCTGGTCGAGATTCTGGATGACGACGGGGAGGTGCTACGCACATACGGCAACGGCCCGTCGGCGGCAGTCGGCGCGGATACCCTCAAGTTTTCGCCAGGGCACAACCGCATGAGCTGGGACCTCAGAAAGGAGGCCGTTCAAAACGTTCAGGGCCTCTACGTGTGGGGCACGTTGCGGGGAATGCGTGCCATTCCCGGGACCTATGCCGTGCGCCTGGTGGTCGATGAGGACACCCTGACTACATCGGCCGAAGTGTTGCCCGACCCCCGGATCGACACCAACGCCTACGGGGAGCAGGACGCCTTCGGCGCGGAGGTCACTGAGACGCTGACCGCAATCCACGACGGTATCCGCGACCTGCGAAACGTGCGTGGGCAGATCCAGGACTTTCTGGGCCGAACGCCGGAGGACGCAGCTCTGGACAGCCTCGGCCAGGCGCTCATCGAGTCACTGAACGATATCGAGGAGGCGGTCGTGCAGAAGCGTACGGTCGATGGGCAGACCGTCATCAACTGGCCGTCCCGCATCCGTGAACGCCTGATCTACCTGCGGGGCGCCGTCGACGGAGCCGATGGCGAAGTCACGCAGGGTACACGCGCCGCATTCGCGGACCTGTCGGCGGCGTGGCAGACCCAGCGTGCCCTGCTGGACGATGCGCTCGGCGCCCGGCTTGACGGTTTCAACGCCGCCGTATCCGAGAAGCAGGTGCCTGCGATTGTATTGCCGCAGCGCTGACCGTTGGTCGACCGGAGTCTGGCCGTAATCCGGTGATCGCGACCCTACTCGATCTCCTCCAACAGTCGCGTCCAATTCTCCCAGTGCACGAGCTGTGGGCTCTTGGGGGGAGCGGTGTCTCCAAATCCGGCCTCACGACTGGATATCAGGATGCGTCCGCTGACAGGATCAAGTGTCGGGTGTTGCGCTCCGCCGCGCATCCACATCACGGTTTCCGGCGGGCCGAGAATCTGAAAATCGGGACGCAGTTGGACTGGAATCCGTCTGATCATCGACTGATCGATGCCCGTTGCCGCCATGTCCCGGTAGTAGATATAGTCTCCCTCTCGGGACCAGAATGGAACGATTCTGTCGACGCCAATCTGCCGGCGCCAGCTACCGTCCACCGCGGCAATCCAGAGCGAGATGGCATTGGTTTCGCTGAAGAGGGACCAGACCACGTAGCGTGAATCGGGCGAAAACCGGAACTGGACCTGGGCTCGGCCGCCGAGATCTGCCATCGACACTTCTTCGTCCGTAACTGTGTCACGGATGATCATGCCACCGCGTTCGTAGGCCAGGTACCGGCCGTCCGGGGACTCCGTGGCCCAGACTCCGTCTATGATCTGCCTGACGGGCTCGCTGCCGTCCGCAGCCTGTATGAAGGAGGTGCCGCTGGCGGTGTAGAGGAGAGAGTCCTGCGTGGTGAATGAAGGGAAGCGAGAGCCGAGTGGAAAGGGCGTAACAAGATTTCCCGCGCTCCTGTCGATCACGATGGAGCGAGTAGTACCCGGGTCTTCAGGCACATAGACGGTGATCAGGGAACCGTCCGGCGAAAAGCGTGGGTGGAAGTACGGCAGATCGGCCCAGTCTCCCGAAAGCACGACTGGTTCCATCACCTGTGTTTCCAGGTCCGCCAGGAAGAGCCGGTGCGAGCCCTCTGGCTCTACGTACATGAGGTCGCCGCGAGGACTGAGGCTCCAGCCGTCTTCCCTCTCTACCTCGAGGGGGAAGCGACGCCAGGTTCGCGTCTGTTCCCCGGTCCGAGGGTTCGCCGGCCGGAACGCAAGCGAAGCATCCGGCCGCTGCATAACCATATATCCCATGGCGTACAGGCCAGCCTGTGTCCCGAACTGGCCGTCTCGAAACTGCCCGGACTTTGGGTCCAGAGTAAATACGCCAGTCTGTGAGGCGTCGGGGCCGTAGACGGTTCCGAAGGCCATGCCGGACTGCGCAAGAACACCGGCCAAATCGAATTGCCGGCCAGAGTCTCGCGTTGCGAAGACCTTCCTCAAATCGCCGGACGCGACGTCAACTTCCCAGATGTCTGCACTGTCGGCGGCAATGCCGGTATGGGGTGACCCGGAGAACAGCAGCGTTTCCTCGTCTCGCCACCTCGGACTCCAGCCGAAAGAGGTAATGGTCCGGGGCTCTCCGTCGGGCAGGTCTACCATCCAGATGCCGTCACCAGGGGTGTCAACCGCCAGTCGCGAGGATCCCGGTGCGAATGCCATGCGCGTAATGCGGCCCTCCCGGAGAAACCTCACCTGGCCGTCCCGCGCGTTGTAGGCAAATACGGCCGGCTTTTCGTCAACCCGGCGGCCCTCGAAGGCCAAATCAAGCCGATCTGTTGTGATGGTCGGGTTTTCAATGTGCACCATGCCCGGCAGACTGATGAGGAGTACCCTCGGATCGGCTTGTTCGTCTGCCGGCCATGGGTCTCCGGCCGAAAACAGGCCGGCAGCAGCTGCCATGCCCAACGCCGCAGCTGCCACCACGGCGAGCCCCAGAAAAGCAGGCCAGGCTCGACGGGCCCGCCGAGGACCGGGCAATGTGCTGATCCGTGCGCCGGATTGTACCGCTCGGAGATCCGCAACCACGTCGGAGGCGCTCTGATACCGCTCCGATGGGTCCTTGGCGAGCAGCCTCGAAACGATGTTCGCAAGCCCTTCCTCGACACCGGGTCGCGCCTCCACCAGCAGGGTCGGCTCCTCATGCACAATCATGTAGGCGAGGGCCTGGGGGTATTGGGCCTGAAACGGCGGCCGGCCGGCAAGCATTTCGTACAGGGTGACCCCCAGGCTGAAGAGGTCTGAGCGCCCATCGACTGGACCGCCCGAGGCCTGTTCAGGAGACATGTATGCCGCCGTTCCCATGGTGACTCCAGCCTGGGTAAGGGTCTGGGCCTGAGTCGGCCTGGCCAACCCAAAGTCGAGCACCTTGATTCGTCCGTCCGCGGTGCGCTTGACGTTTCCGGGTTTGATGTCCCGATGCACAATTCCGCTAGCGTGCGCGGCCTCCAGCGCACCCGCCACCCCAAGGGCCACTTCAATCGCATCGTCTGAAGTCAGGGGCCCGTCGGCGATCAGAGACGAAAGGTCCTCGCCCTCCACGAACTCCATCGCGATGAAGAGCACGGGATCCCCTGTTGTCCCTTCGATGGGCGCTTCGCCGATCTCGTAGATCGCAGCGATGCGGGAATCCTGGAGTCGCGCGGCCGATCTGGCCTCCCGGTAGAACCGGTCGCGATGAGCAGCAGACTCGGTGTTCGCGCCGGACAGCACCTTGATGGCCACGGTGCGCTCCAGCGTAAGATCCAGCGCTCGGAAGACGACCCCCATGCCGCCGCGTCCGTGCTCTTCGAGAATCCGGTAGTGGGAGAGGGTTTTACCGACCATGGAGGGCATGGAGTTCGGCAAAAAGAACGCGCATATGCCAAGTCGCCGCAAACGTTGGCGGCGCGCCGGCGGCGGCGGGCGCGGTTCCGGAAGGGTCGCGCGGCAAAAATCAGCCCCTTGTCGCAGCCGCGGGCAACCCATCGCGTATTCTCCCGTCAACCCACGCAGCGAAACCGTGTCGTCCTCCCTGAATGGTGCCTGAACACCCATTCGCCACGCTTTCACCCACCTCGTACAGGAAGATCAACGAACGCTTTGTGATGAAAGCTACCTATGCCTGCGTGGCAGCCCTGGGGCTGCTGCTCTCCATCCCCACCCTGGCCATCGCCCAGAATTTCGGCGGAGCCATGGCCTATGAGGACGGCCAGCTCTTTGTCGGCCAGACCTCGCAGTCCTCCGAGTCCGGAACGGTCTACGTCTACGCCAGGGGCACCGACGGCACCTGGACGGAGGTTCAGCGCCTCCAGGCCTCCGACCGGGACGGATCCGATGACCGCTTCGGACGCGCGCTCGACGTGAATGGAGGCACCCTGATTGTCGGAGCCACCACCAAGGAGGCGCCCCTCGGAGCTGCCTACGTATTCGAGAAGGGCGACGACGGCCTTTGGGTGCAGACGCAACGTCTCGCGGCCGACGGAGAATCGGAAACCGGAAGTCTGGGCCGCGCGATCGCAGTCGACGGCAATTGGGCGTTCGTGTCCGCAGCCGGCTACGACGAGAGTAAGGGTGCCGTGTTCGTGTACGAACGCGCAGCGGCAGGGGAGTGGGGATTGCATTCCCGGCTCATGCCTGACAGCCTTGAGGCCGGTACGCTGTTTGGCCTCGCCCTGGATATGGAGGGTGGCAAGGCCATCATCGGCGCCCAGCTCCAGGACCAGAATTCGGGAGCCATCTACGCGTACGCCTACAATGCGGAGAACAACTCCTGGGATCTGCAGGATGATGTGACCCTGAACGGCCTGCAGGAGGGTGGATCTCTCGGTGCAGGCGTCGCCATTTCCGGTGACCGCGCCCTGGTGTCCGCACCGTTCGCCGGCACCGGGTCTGCCTTCCTGCTGGAGTACAGCAACGATTCGTGGAGTCAGACGCGCCTTCTGAGCCCCGTCGATGGAAGACCCGGCTTCTTCGGCGCACACCTCGGCCTCTACGAAAGCGAAATCTGGGTCGGAGCGCCGTTCACCAACGGTTCGGGTGCCATTTTCCGCTATCACATCGATGAGGACGGCGCTCTGCGAACAGCGGACTGGTTCGTGCCGGACTCCGTGGAGCCGGGCTCACAGTTCGGTACCCGGTTCGTGCGGGCGGGCGATGAGCTCTTTGTCGGTGCGGCCGCCGCGGACTTCGGTCTGGGCTCGGTGTTGGTCATGGCGCGGGATGGTGACGGCTGGACCGAAACCCAGCAGCTGTTCCTGGAGCAGCAGCAGATGGATGCCATCACCGGTGCCGAGGTGCGCTGCGAAGACGGCACCGCCGGAAGCTTCGAGTGCGAGGGCGTCGACATGGTGTCCTTCCTGCCGGTAGGTGACATAGGCGGCAAGCGCGGCGTCTCCCTGAACGACATCTGGGGATGGACCCACGAAGAAACCGGACGCGAGTTTGCCCTGGTGGGCCGCGTCGACGGCATGTCTTTCGTGGAGATTACCAACCCGGCCAATCCGATCTATCTGGGGGACCTTCCGAAGACCGAGGGTTCCATGTCCGCCTCGTGGAGAGACATGAAAGTGTACCGCGACTACGTCTACGTCGTGGCGGACGGTGCGGGAAATCATGGCGTGCAGATCTTTGACCTGAATGAGCTGCTGGATGTACCGGGCGCGCCCGTCACCTTCTCGGAGACAGCTCGCTATGACGGCATCGCCAGCGCGCACAACATCGTCATCAACGAAGAGTCCGGCTTTGCCTACACGGTGGGGAATTCGATGGGCGGAGAGGTCTGCGGGGGCGGATCGCACATTCTGGACCTCACCAACCCCTTGGAGCCCACCTTCGCGGGCTGCTTCGGACATGAGGGCACCGGCAACGCCGGAACGGGCTATACGCACGATGGCATGTGCATCCAGTACGACGGCCCCGACTCGGAGCACATCGGCAAAGAGATCTGCTTCTCAGCCAACGAAAACGCCATCAGTGTCGCGGACCTGACTGACAAGCAGAACCCGATCACGCTTGCGGCGGCCGAATACCCCAATGTGGGCTATGCGCATCAGGGGTGGATCACCGAGGATCACAGGTACTACTACTCGAACGATGAAACCGACGAGACCGGTGGCACTGTAGATCGCACCCGCACACTGGTCTGGGATGTGAGTGATCTGGATGACCCGGTGCTGGTGACCGAGTTCATGGGCACGACGGGCGCTTCGGACCACAACCTGTACGTGCGCGGCAACTTCATGTACCAGTCCAACTATGCGGCCGGTCTTCGCATCCTGGACATCTCGGATCCGGCGAATCCTGTGGAAGTCGCGCACTTCGACACGGCACCCGACGTGACCAACACACCCGGTTTCGGCGGTTCGTGGAGCAACTATCCGTTCTTCCAGAGCGGCACGATCATCGTGACCAGCAGGAATGAGGGCCTGTTTCTGCTGAAGAAGTCGCAGACCGAACTCTAGGCAGATCGCGGCCCCTCCGGGATCGCCGGAGGGGCCGATTTGCACTCGGATGCTTCGGTCAAGTATGATTTAGGACCCCACCAAAGAGGTCCGTCATGCGTGCTTGCTCCCTCCTCGCCGTCCTCGCAGTTCTCGCGATGGGCTGTGCGTCCGATTCCCCCACGCCTACTCCCGACCAGTCTCCGGCAGCCGATTCCCCTGCGCCCGGCGCTGAGCAGGCCCCTGCGGCCGATCCGCCTCCACCAGAACCCGTAAGCGTCTTTCTCGGAGACGGTGGCCTGGACGGCTATCCGGCCGGCTCGGCGTTCACCATGGAGGCCATCTCCGAAGCGGTGGCCCCGCTGGAGGTCGTCGAGACTGAAGGAGGCTCTGAGGGCATGGTCTGGACCGAATACGCCGTTGTGGCCGACTCCGGAACCCTGCTCACCATCGGGCCAGACGGCATGGGCACCCGCGTAGGCTCGGTGCGCACCTCCAATCCGGCGGTGGAGCTGGAGGGTGGCATGCGTATCGGTGATCGCTTTGGCGATATATTCTCCGGCTCTGCCTCACCCAATTGCGTGGCCGGCATGGAGGAGATGTCCGGCCTGGTCAATTGCAATCCGCCTGGCGCCGCCCAGTTCTTCCTGGTCTTCGAAGGCTCCTGGAACGGTCCGGACGGCGAAGTGCCTCCTGCGGACGTGCTCCAGGACTGGCGGGTCCGCGAAGCATTCTGGACCTCGCAGTGATCTCATATGGCATCTGAGATGACCCCGATACAACCCGATAACGCTCCGGCGCCAAAGGGGCACTACTCACCGGGCATGGTGCACCAGGGTGTGCTCTACATCTCCGGGCAGCTGCCGACGCACCCCGAAACGGGTGACATCCCGGCAGGCATCGAGGCACAGACACAACTCGCGCTGGAAAAGGTCGAGGCTGTCGTCAACGCGGCGGGCAGCTCCCTGGATCGGGTACTGCAGATGCGGATCTACATCTCCAACGGGGACGACTGGGGCGCCGTAAATGGCGTCTACGCGAAGTACTTCGGCGATCATCGACCTGCCCGATGTGTTGTCCCCACCCGGGACCTGCACTACGGATGCCTGATCGAGATCGAAGGGACGGCCGCGGTCTAGCGGCCGGAATTCACAGACAGGCCATACAGGACAATAACACGATTTAGTACTCTGGAATCGGAAATAGATCGTGAGATCTTCTCCCGAAGTCATAACACTCAATCCGCGGTACTACCATGAACGCCCGAAACCCTCTTCCATGGATCGTCACGGTCTCGCTGCTTGTTCTCGCAGGCTGCCAGCAGAGTGCTCCGGACGCCGGTTCGCAACAGGCGTACGAAGGTCCGAAGCTCAACTTCGCCAGCAACTCCAAACCGAACGTGCTTGAGATCGCCGTCAGCTCTGCCGATCACTCGACGCTTGTAGCCGCTGTTCAGGCAGCAGGCCTTGAGGCGGTGTTGGTGTCGGCCGGGCCACTAACCGTCTTCGCACCGACAGACGCGGCCTTTGGAGCCCTGCCGGACGGCACCCTGGATGAGCTCCTGAAGCCGGAGAACAAGCAGGCGCTGACTAAGATCGTTACCGCCCATGCCGCTCCCGGGACCTTCAAGGGAGCGCTCTTGAGAAACGGAGACCGACTCTACATGGCTACCGGCGACTTTGCGACAATCGAGGAGCGTTCAGACGGGATGTACGTGCACGGTGCAAAGATTCTCGGCACCGTGGACGGCTCAAACGGTGTGGTTCATGTGGTCGACAAGGTCCTTCTGTTCGATTAGACCGGGCTCGCCCCTAGGCAAAAACCCCCGCCCTCAAGCCGAGAGCGGGGGTTTCTGACTGAAGCCAAGGACTCCTAGTAGCGGTAATATTCCGGCTTGTAGGGGCCCTCCGGAGTGACGCTGATGTAGTCAGCCTGCTCCTGCGTAAGCTCGTCGAGTTCTACGCCGATCTTGGCCAGGTGCAGCCGGGCGACCTTCTCGTCGAGGTGCTTCGGCAGCGTGTACACCTTGTTCTCGTAGCTATCGGAGTTATTCCAGAGCTCGAGCTGGGCCAGAACCTGGTTGGTGAACGAGTTGGACATCACAAAGGACGGGTGTCCCGTTGCGCAACCCAGGTTCACCAGGCGGCCCTCGGCCAGCACAATCACCTCTTTGCCGTCGATGTCGTACAGGTCGACCTGGGGCTTGATGGTGTCCTTGGTGTTGCCGTAGTGCTCGTTGAGCCAGGCCATGTCGATCTCGTTGTCGAAGTGGCCGATGTTGCAGACGATCGCCTTGTCCTTCATGGACCTGAAATGGCGCTCCTGGATCACGTTGAAGTTGCCTGTCGCGGTAACCACGATATCGGCGCCTTTGACCGCATCGTCCATTTTCTTGACCGCGTAGCCGTCCATGGCAGCCTGCAGGGCGCAGATCGGATCGATCTCCGTCACGATCACGCGGGCACCGGCGCCACGCAGGGAAGCGGCGGAGCCTTTGCCGACATCGCCGTACCCGGCCACGACCGCTACTTTGCCGGCCATCATGATGTCGGTGGCGCGGCGGATGGCGTCCACCAGGGACTCCTTGCAGCCGTACTTGTTGTCGAACTTGGACTTGGTGACCGAGTCATTGACGTTGATAGCCGGCAGGACGAGCGTGCCGTTCTTCTCGCGCTCATAGAGGCGATGCACACCGGTCGTGGTCTCCTCAGAGAGGCCTTTGATGCCCGGAACGAGCTCGGGGTACCGGTCAAGCACCATGTTGGTCAGATCGCCGCCATCGTCGAGGATCATGTTGAGCGGCTTGCGCTCATCCCCGAAGAACAGCGTCTGCTCGATACACCAGTCAAATTCCTCCTCGTTCATGCCTTTCCAGGCGTACACCTGGATGCCGGCATCGGCGATGGCGGCGGCCGCCTCGTCCTGCGTCGAGAAGATGTTGCACGAGGACCAGGTGACTTCGGCGCCGAGCTCAACCAGTGTCTCAATCAACACGGCGGTTTGCACCGTCATGTGCAGGCACCCTGCAATGCGTGCGCCCTTCAGCGGCTCCTGTCCGCGGAATTCCTCGCGGATGGCCATGAGGCCCGGCATTTCAGCTTCAGCCAGGCGGATTTCTTTGCGTCCCCACTCCGCCAGGGAGATGTCTTTGACTTTGTAGGGCAACGTTTCGACCAGCATGGATTGCAGATTGCTCGTTATTCGAGAAAGAGGGGCTTGTACCCACGCCGTTCGTCTTGTTTCCGCGCTCGTGGATCAGCGGAGTAAAGGTGGGACGAATAGCAGCGCGGAACGCGGGCCCGCCTGGGAGATTCATTGGCGGCCCAACCAGCCTGGATTCTGTGATTCGAACGACTCTTCTGACAATCCTTCTGAGCGTATTCGCAGGTTGCAGCGCACCGGTGATGCCTCCGGATCCGGAGGCCCGGGTGAAGGTCATGTCCTACAATCTCCGCTACGGAGACGAATCTCTGGATCAGGAAGACTCGCGTCAGGTCAATTTGCTGGCGTCAATCCACCACCACCGGCCTGATCTGCTCGGCGTACAGGAAGCCAACGAGCCTTGGATGGAGATTCTGCCGCGGGAGCTCAAGGACTATGCTTACGTGGGCGTCGGGCGGGATGACGGCGTTGCGGCCGGAGAGCGGTCCGCCATTTTCTATCTGGCAGACAAGTTCGAGGTGATCGAAACCGGAACGTTCTGGTTGTCGGAGACCCCTGAGGAACCGTCATTCGGCTGGGGTGCCACGAACCGACGCGTCTGCACCTGGGCGTATCTGCGCAACCGGTTCACCGGAACCGTGACCGCACACTTCAACACGCACCTGGACCACGAAGTCCATGAGGCGCGGGTCAAAGGCATGGCGATCATTCTGGACCGCATCGCCCAATCCCCGCACCCGGTGATCTTGACCGGGGACTTCAACATCATCGAGGGCTCGGAGCTCTACGAGACGGTAGAAGCCACGAAGCTTTCGGATACCAAGCACAGCGCTGCAGAGTCACGGCCGTACAGCACCATGAACTGGTTTATTCCCGACGAGGAGACCGCCTGGGTGATCGACTACGTCTTTGCGGAAGAAGGCCGGTTCGATGTGCTGCGCTATGAAGTGGACCACACCTGGCGCTACGACGGCAAACCCGTTTCCGACCACTACCCGGTGCTTGCAGAGTTGGCTTTGGTGAACTGAGTCAACCGCGCGGAATTTCCTGGAGCACCCAGGTATTGCCGTCCGGGTCTGCGAAACCGGCGAACAGCACGCCCCCCATGTCGACCACTTCGCTGACCTCGACGCCGCGGTCCAGGAGTTCGGCACGCACCGACTGAATCTCCTGCACCACCAGATGGAGTCCACGCAGGGAGCCTGGAGCCATCTCGACTCCGGGCAGTCCCGTACTGAGAAGGACCGAGCAGGCAGAGCCGGGCGGAGTCAATTGCACCACGCGAACCCCTTCTGAGGGTGTCACGTCGTGGTCCAGGTGGAAGCGGATGACCTCTGTGTAGAACGCCAGGGAGGCATCCACGTCGCTAACGGGGATGGGGACGAGCTCGAGTTTCATGGCGGAAGAATACGACTATGCAACCGCCTTCCGCGTAGGTTTCTGTGCACCCATCGCCCGAGACCATGCAACCAGGCACCGCGCTAATTCCCGAATTCGACCAGGAAACCGCCGGCACGCGCCGCATGCTTGAGCGCATCCCGGCCGATGCACTCAACTTCCGTCCTCACGAGAAATCATGGACGCTGGGGCAACTGGCGACGCACTGCGGACAGCTCCTGTCGTGGACCCGGCCCACGCTGGAGTTGAACGAGCTGGACATCGCCAATATCCCCCCGGCCCGGGAGCGTACCACGCCGGAGTCCATTCTGCGGCACTTTGACGAGCAGCGGGCCGACGCGCGCGCCGCCCTGGAGGCTGCTTCCGCTGCGGTGATGGCCGAACCGTGGACCATGCGAGCAGGCGAGAGGGAGTTCTTCACGCTCCCAAAGATGGTCTGCATTCGGACCTTCGTATTCAATCATTCGGTGCACCACCGGGGGCAGTTGAGCGTTTACCTGCGGCTGCTTG
Organism: Rhodothermales bacterium; assembly: GCA_017643395.1. NCBI lineage: Bacteria > Pseudomonadati > Rhodothermota > Rhodothermia > Rhodothermales > Rhodothermales bacterium. The sequence continues at coordinate 60,716 of JAEPNP010000007.1, forward strand.
ATATCCCTGTGCCGGGTGTTTACGGACCCACCGCCGACGAGGCGATGTAGGGCAATTGCGCGCCGCTCCGAACCGCCTCCCGGGCCAGTCCGTACGCTCCAGCCAACCAGCCTTGTTCTGTCCCGCATGCGCCACCTACTCCCCATACTGCTTCTGCTGCTCGTGCCGCAAGCCGCGGCACAGGAGGCCGCCGAGTCAACGCCGGAAGCGGCAATCAACAGGGCCATAGACCGCTTGTCGGCGGCGACGGCGCCAGGCGGTGGGGGTGCTGAAGCCTACGGCGCGGAACTCACCGACACATTCTCCCGGTGGACGCTGGGCTCACGAGCAACCGATACCAAGGAAAGCTGGCTGGCGGGAATTCGCTCCTGGTTTGACGAAGGCTGGGTGGTCATCGACCGGGAGACCCACCACATCACGATTGACGTTGAGGGAGGCCTGGCATTCGTGCGCCGCGTGGTTTCAGAGAGTTACCAAGGGCCTGACGGCGAAATCACCGACCCGGCCCGCGCCGCGGTCTCGGAGGTCTGGAAATCCACTCGTGAGGGCTGGAAGCTGCACCGGGTAGAGGTCGTTTCGCTGCCGGACGCGAACTAGCGAACCCGAACGACGGTGCGGACGATGAGCTCGGAGCCTGCCCGAACGCGCAGGACGTAGACACCAGGGGTTGGCGGCGGGTCCAGCGACACAGAGCTCGCGCCGGCGGAGACCTCTCGCCGCGCGACGACCCTGCCAAGCAGGTCAAAGAGGGTCACCGTTGCCGGGTTTAACAGACTGCCCAGCTGAATGCTGACCGGGCCGCTAGATGGATTGGGGACGATCACCACCTCCTCCAGGGCGCGCAGGTTGTTCTCAATGCTTGAGAGCACGTCGAGCGTGGCGCGAGTTTCGGCAGGCCTCCCTTCCTGCAGGTGGCGAACCGCCACGTCCAATTGGGCATCATAGGCACCCGATTTCCGCAGCTCGTAGATGCGAATTGGCAGCCTCAGGTCCTCCGCTGAGAAGGGGAGCATGCGTAGCGCGGCTACCGTTTCCTGCACCTGCTCCAGATGCCGGTACCTGTATTCGACGGCCGGCTCGATGGTGGTGCCTTCGCCGAAGTCGTTCCAGGTCACAAGCTGCACAAACTGCGACCCCGCTGTCACGGCCCGGTCCAGCGTCTCCTGGAGGGTGGCCCCGTCGCGATGATCAAGAAAACCGTAGGAGGCCCGAACGCCGGCCTCCTGATAGATGTCATGGAAGCCGGGGAAGGAGCTTCCCATCCGCACCTCGTAGCCGGAGGCCCGCGCATAGTGGGCATTGAGATACTCGGTCAGGCGACCTGGAGTGAGCGTTCCGCCTCCTGAAGCCCACATTGGTGGCCAGGGGTACGCACCGTGTGCGGCGCCGGAAACCACGTTGTCAAGCGTCAGGAAGACCGGATCCGTACTGAACCCGCTGAAGGCCGTGATCCACTGCGACCCGGACCGCAGGTGCTGCGGCCCGAAGTTCAACAGCAGGGGGCGTCCCTCGTGATGCACGTAGGCACCGCCGTCCACCCAGAGGTCTCGGACTGCGTCCATATCGCGCCTTGCCTGATCCACAGCGGCCGAGCTGGCAATGCGACCCTGGGAGATCAGGTGGCCGAGCGTCTGATCCTCGTAGCAGACGGCGAACTCCAGTCCGGCCGCCGCGACCGCATCGTACAGGAGTTGAGCGGCGGTATGGATGGTGGGGTAGTCCCACAGGCTGCCGGTCCCGTACCAGTCGACGATGACCCCATCGATCCCGGCCACCTTCATCAGAAGGGTGTGGTACTCGAGCACGTCCGGGTCTGAGGAGTCGTACGGACCGATCAGCGGGTAATGCCTGGAGGCAATCTCACGCCGCCCGTCCGAGCCGACCCGATCCGGGTCAAAGTGGTTCATCGTCCAATGCCACCCCCAATACGTGCGATGGGGTTTGGCTTCGTACCAGGGCATGTAGTGTGCGAGAAACCGGGGCGAATCCTGGGCCTCGGCCCGGGCGCCGGCTCCAACCAGGACGCATGCAATGAGGATGCGGACGAAACGCACGTATACTGTTCAATTCAGACGCCCCGGAATATCATGAAAGCCCCCGTTTTCTGCCTCCTGCTCGCACTGGTCGGCACCGTTTCAGCTCAGGACCGGCCCATGGTGGCCATTGACGCCGGGCACGGCGGTGAAGTGGCGGGCGTAGTGGTCGGAGAACGTCTGGAAAAAGATGTCGTGCTCGAGATGGCGTTCGTGGTGGCCGCCGAGTTCGTAGCCGCGGGATATGACGTGGTCTTTACCCGCACGACGGACGTGGATGTGCCCTGGCCCCGGCGCAGATCCATAGCAGAGGAAGCAGGAGCCGACTTCCTGGTCATGCTGCATGCCAATCGCAACGACGATCCGGCCGTGAACGGGGCGGAGGTCTACGCCAATACCGAGCAGGCCCACCAAAAAGCGTTCGCCGGAATGGTGGCAGAGAAGCTGACCACGGTCGGCAAGGCCGAGTTGATGCACCGACCCTGGCCGTTCCTTCAGTCAGAAACGGTCGCCACGGCCATGATTGAGGTAGCGTTCATGAGCAACCCCGAAGATGCCCGAAAGCTGGAAAGTCGGGACTTTCAGCGCGCCGTGGGGCAGGCCATGGTGGATGCGGCGGAATTCGTACGAGAGCACGGCGAGCACTAGCAGCCAGGGAGCTCGAGCCGCGCACGCCGTTCAGAGAGGACCTCTCGGTACGACTCTTTCTTTTCTTCCGACAGGAAGCACGCATCCAGCAGGCGATCCCATTCTGCCTGTGCATCGACGACCTCAGAAAGCACAAGGTCGGCTGACTTCGCATTGAGGCCGAGTCGCTCCCGCGCCAGGTTTGTGACGAAATGCTCACGTTTGAAGCGGGACTTTTTGCCTGCCATGGTCAGCGCCATCTCCTCGGTCGGTTCACGCAGCACAATCGTGGAGTTGAGCATGTCGTATACCGGCGAGAGTTTGATGGTATTGGACGCGTCCGTGATGAGTGAGAAGTTCTTGATGTGCAGGTCCTCGTTGCCGGTCAGGAATGCGACCAGAATCATGCGATACAGGTGCGTCTTCTCCAGCAAGGGAAAGGTGCAGTAGTCGTTCACCACACCTATGACGCGCTCGATAGACGACTCGTACTTGGTGTCCCGACGCAGCCCGAGAAGCTGTCCGAAGTCTTCAGTAGGCACTTTCCGATTGCGGGCGATGCGGTCAAACCGGCGGATGACGTAGCAGAGCTCCTGCTCCCGCGTCCAGATCAGGCCATGCACGGGGACCTCCAGACCTGCTGCCTGGGCCATGCGCATGGTCACATCCTCGTTGGCCGGCACTTCGGGATAGTGGGGGCTGTCCGGCTTCAGGATGTACCGTCCTCCCGAATTGACCAGCTCAAAGCGCCCCGCGGAAACCTTCAGCACGGCGCTGACCTTCGGCTGCACCCCTCCGATGGACATCTTCCCGGATCGCGCGGTCGCTTCGAAGCGCAACTCTTCGTTGCTGAAGGGCAGGGGCTCGAGCGAGCGGAGCTTCGGAGAGAGTCGTTTCAGGCCTTGCCGGCTGTAGCGACCACGTTCGTCCTCAAGCGGCTGGTAGGAGAGGGGACACCGCATCACGCTATCGGCTCGACGGTGACCGAACCGACCGTATCCCGACCTACAGACAGCAGCTGCCCCATGAAATCCGTGGGGTCCAGTTTTTCCGCCCGAAGCAGCGCCTCAAGCTGCCAGCCCTCTGGAAGCAGGCCGTCAAAGAAGGGCGGAAAAGCGTCAAACCTGTACTCGGAGCGCGTTGTCGGCATGGTGAGCGACACAGGCGATCCGTCATATCCGTCGTCATAGACAAACACGTATGTCCCTGTGCCGGTCTCCTCGAGTACACCGGCCCGCCGGCCGTGAACCAAGACCGCCGCCCTTCTACGCGCACTCATTTCCCGGCTTCCTCTCGATAGGCGTGCATGAGCGGACTCTCGAAGCGCATCTGGATGTTCAGAGCATCCAGCAATTTGAGGATGGTGTCGAGGCGCGCGGTCTCCTTTCCGTGCTCAACCTCGTAGATGCTGGACTGGCTGAGTCCGGCAAGCAGGCCGAGTTCTCTTCTGGACAGCCCCGCTCTCTTCCGGTGAAAACGGATGACCGGGCCGGGATGCGTCGGAAGCTGCATGAGTTTATTGCGATCGTGGCAAAGTGTGCTCTCGGTGTGCGGTTTGGCGACCACGAAAGCAGAAAGAATGCCGAATTAGTGGCGATCGCGATAAAAACGGGCAGTCTTATGCCAATGATCCCGGGCGGGGCAACAAAACTGGTCTTTTTTGCTCCGATAGCACTAAAAACGACTGCAATGGCACCAGGAACGCCTGCCAGGAGCGCAGCCAGGGCCTGTTTTGAGGCGATCGTGGCAAAATCCCAGCGCTAGAAGACATCACGCTTCTTCCGCAGCACAAACAACCCTTCCTGCAGGCTGGTTACGATCACAGTGCCGCTCTCGTAGAACGGGTAGGTGCTCCACGCGCCGCTGAATCCGGGCCCTTCCTGATACGGTGAGGTGTCAAAAAACCCGACTTCGACAGGGTTCTCCGGGTCGCCGATGTCCAGCACGTGCAGGCCGTATCGGTAGTTGGCCTGGTACGCAAAGCCGTCCTCGAGGTACAGGTTGTGCGCGCTCGCGGGCATCGAACCCATGAACTCGTTGACCAGGACCGGGTCCTCGACATCCGACAGATCCCAGACCAGCGTACGGGTGGTCTCCACATTGCCGCGCACCACATCGGCCTCATCATCCTGGTAGAAGTAGCGGTGATCATCCGTGAGCCAACCCTGGTGGATATAGGCAGCATCCGGGCTTGAGACGCGCGCCAACTCCCTGGGCGCGTCCTTGTCCGTCACATCCGTGATGGCAAAGTGGGCTCCGTTGGAGTTCAGGCACAGCTCCCGGCCTGTATAGCGGGTGTCGGGCCCCTGATACACCACGCATTGCGAATCGTGGGTGCCACGCTCGCCCACCGCGCATCCGGCAAACACAGGATTCAGAGGCTCACGAATGTCAATCATGTGCAGGCCGCCGCCGCACGACTCGCCTCCGCCGCGATTGCCGACCGCGTAGGCAAACCCGGTGTCTTCATTGATGACGATGTTGTGGGAGCTGGCAATGCCTTTGTAGTGAAAGTCGGGCTCGAACAGCTCGGGGGGATCCTGCACATCCCGCAACCGGCGCAGATCGAATACCTGCATGCCGTGGTCGCCTGCTCCATCAGCGACGATATACGCGTACCCCCGGTAGGTCTTGATATCCCGCCACAACTGGGAGGGAGGCGTACCCCACGGCTTCGGCAAATCGCCGATCAACACCGGATTCGCCGGATCGGTGATGTCAATGAAGCTCGTGCCGTCATTGCGGCCCACCAGCGCGTATTCCCGACTCGTCTCAGGGTCCGTCCAGCCCCAGTTGTCGTTGGTGCGCACTCCGCGGGCGTGTTCGGGTGCACGCAGAATCGAGTTGGGCACAAACGACAGCAGATCGACATCCTCGCAGTCAAACGGACCGATCTTGCCGTCGGTACATTCGCGCTCCTCGCCGACGATGGCCCCAATGGCATCCGGGGGACTGACCAGCATCTGCCCGTCACTCCACCCGCCGCCAGAGCGCTCGTACACATGCACCGATCCTGACTGGTGGTGCATCCCCGGCGCCATCGCAATCAACAGGTCGTCATGGGCGATGAGGTGTCTGCCGAATTCATCCCGCTCCACGGTGGTAGCGAGGGTGAGCACCGAACGGGCGCTACTCGACAGAGCCTGGTAGCGATACACGCGTCCCGTATCGTTGTCCACGGCATTCGGCACGCCTACCCAAAGGTCAGTCCCAGCCAGGGCGATACCCGCTCCGAGGCGGCTTCCGTCCCGCACGGAGGGGTGTGAGAAGCGTACAACCTGCTCCCAGCCGTTGTGGGTCGAGGCAAACAGGTGGACTACACCTCGACTGTCGGTGGTGCCCGGCGCGCCCACTGCGACCAGATCACCCGACCAGGCCATTGAGGCTCCGAATTCCGATGCGGTTCGCGCCTCGACGGGCAGCGAACCGGTCTCGGTCCACGCACCGTCTTCCAGCCGGAATTCGACCACTCGGCCGGCGCGGTCCGCGTCCGGGGCGTTCCAGCCCGGCGCGGCTACCAGAGCCCGGCCGTCCGTGAGCAGGATAGACTTGCCGAAGCCGTCCGCGGGCGTGCCGCCGCTGGCCTGAAGCTCCGCTGCGTGTGACCAGTTGCCGTCTGCCTGGCGGCGGTAGACCTGCACGGTCCCTGGTTCCGGCTCAGCCTGCTGCTGCCTTGCGCGACGCCCGGTCGAAGGCGCGGCGCCCGGAGCCCCGATAAAAAGCCAGTCGCCCTGTGCGGCCAGGGTGAGGCCGAAGTCCGTGCCACAATAGCCGTACTGACTGCACCCCGGGTCGATACCCGCCGTGCCGGGTCCGTCAAGCACCCCGGCATGTGACCAGGAGGTCCCATCGTTCGAAAAGATGTGCAGGGGACCGCTGCGCTGACCGACAAACAGGGTTGAGCCGGTGCGTGCGAGGGCCGAGCCAAATCCGTCCGCTCTGCTGGCGTTCGGGGCGGTCAGCCGCTGGGCGAGTGCCCACGAGTCGGTACCGCGCTCATAGACGTACACCGAGCCCTCCCGGAACGTGGTGTTCGGCTCACCAATGATGATCTGCCCATCGCCCACCTCCACGGCCACACCAAAAGAGCCGCTCTGGGCCAGGGATTCCAGAGCGAGGAACGGGAGAACAAGCAGGCAAAAGAGGCAGCGCATGGCGGTGTCGGGTGTGCTTGAAGCAACATACGCGGCATCACCTGATGCGACCAGCGATGCTAGTAGTCCACCAGCATCACCTCATCGTCGCTGCGCTCAACGCGGGCGAATACGATGGATCGACCGTCGGGGGACAGGGTGATGGCCGGCCCTGCGCCCGACAGCCTCTTTTCCGGCCGATAAAGATCCCGGACGGCGGCTCCGCGCTGCACCGCAATGGCTCCGGACTGCCGAACGAAGATCAGGGAATCGCCCACGGGCGCCCAGCTTCCCCAATGCCAGGGCCGGATGTCTGTCGTGATGCGTTCTGCGGATCCGCCGGACCGCGGCATCCGCCAGATCCCGGTGGAATCAATCCGGGAGAACCAGATCCAGTCCCCAAGCTCCCACGCGTCAAATCCCCCGTCCCGTGTGATTTGACGGGGTGAGCCGCCGGAGACGGGCATGCGCCAGACTTCCCATCGGCCGGTTCGGTTCGACGCGAAATACAGACGGGATCCGTCGGGCGAATATCTGGGGTTTACCTCGTCGGCGGGGTGGCTGGTGAGGCGGCTCGGATTTCGGCCGTCGGCGGGGACCTGCCACAGGTCCGCGTGGCCTTCGGTACTGGCGTCGAAGACAATCCGGGAGGCGTCTGGCGACCAGCGAGGCGCGCCGATTGGTGCGCCGTCGAACGCCGTATGCTGTATCAGCTCCTGGCCCGAGGGGTGCCCACTCCATATTTCGTACTGACCCGACCGTCGTGAGGCGAAGGCGATTCGATGCCCGTCGGGGGAGTACGCCGGTGCGATGTCCTCTCTGCTTGAGTAGAGCACCGGGCTGGGTCCGAGGCCGAGGGAATCGAGCGAAATCTGCCAGAGGTCGCTCTCGTCCCTCAGGGAACGATACAGGAATCGCCCGGCGCCTCGCGCGTGGTGCAACCGGCCCATGCCGTGGTCAAAGTGCGCCAGTCTGGTGGGGGCATCTCCGCCCGCGGTGACCCGCCACAGGCGGTAGCGCCCCTCTCGATTGGAGGTTATCAGCAGCGATCGGCCATCCGGAAGCCAGGTGACGCCTTGAACATGGGAAGCGGAGTCAAATGTCAATCGGGTCAGCTCAGAGCCGTCCGCTGAGACCGTGAACAGATCGGCTCCTCCGGCGGGTCTGAACCGCCTGAAGGCGATCCTGGAGCCGTCGGGGGAGAAATGCGGGTCCACATCGCCACGGCCCGTCGTGGGCGGCGGGAGCAATGGGCGGTGCACTCCAGTGCCCACATCCACGAGCCCCAACTGCGCTGGTTGTGCGGGAGTGGGCCGCCCGGTCATGACCAGAGTGCTGCCATCCGGCGACCAATCCAGTGCGGCAATGCCGTTCGGGCAGGAGCCGATGCGCAGGCGTTGACCGCCGATGAGGGGCTTGCGGTAGAGGCCACATTCGCCGCGCACAGTGTCGGCAGCCGCGAAGGCCAGGCTGGCTCCGTCAGGCGACCAGGCCGGCAGCCCGGCGGGGCCGGGGCCGTCAGTAAACCTCACCGCGTTTGGCTCGCCGATCAGTTGCACATAGACATCGATCGCGTCGCGATCCGGCGTCCTCCAGGCAAAGGCGACGTGCCTGCCGTCCGGGGAGAGGACGGCTCCGTGCTCCTCTCCGGAGAGGGTGAGCAGGGGACGGGCCTCCAGCAGGTCTGTCGGAAGCGTGCCCGTTGCTCGCGGCCAGATCGCGATCACAATGAGGGTGAGTGCGATCAGCGACGCCCCACCGGCCAGTCCCCAGGAAAAGGCTCCGGCCCCGACCGTCGAGGGGGGATTCTGCACGAGGGTCAGCAGTCTGGGGCCCTCGTCGTGCCTAACCGGTGCGATCAGGCGGTAGCCGGACTTGCTGATGGTTTCGATGTAGCTCGGGTTCTGCCAGTCGTCCCCCAGAAGCTTCCGGAGTCGGGCAATGGCACTGGAGATCGTGTTTTCGCTGACCACCACATCGCGCCAGACCTGGTCGAGCAACTCCTCTCTGCGCACCACCTGACCGGGTGTCTCCGACAGGCAGAGCAGCACCTGGGTCAGTCGCGGGTCCAATTGGCGCACGGTGCCGGGACGACTTATCCGGTTGAGCGAGGGCTCGACAAGCCAGGCGCCGAGTCGAAACCTGTGGGGAAGTGGGCTCTCCATGTGAGGTCAGCATACCGGCCCAGTCCCGGAAAAGGTGCGTGATCACCGGACTCGCGCACTTTCCCACCAGAATGCCACCTTCTTGCCACGCCTGCACCACGGACACCACACCGCTCCGGGCGTCCTTGTGCTCCGGACAAATCACCTGATTCGATGCACAAGAAGCTCACCCTGATGGCGCTGGTGGCCGTCAGCCTCGTTCCTGCTGTGTCCTGCCAACAGTCCCCGGCGATTCATCCCGGAAAGACGGAGTTTGCGACCGTGCAGTCCTGGCCGGTTATTCAGCCCGGCGACGTCTCGCTGCAGAACTTCCGTCCGTTCAGGGCGGTCTACGAACGCAACTACACACAAGGCCTGGGGCCTGGGGCAGGAGAGCCCAGAACGGATCGCGTCATCATCACCGCGGAGCGCGTGGGTTGGCACGGTATCCCGGCGATCGCCATCTCGCTCACCGATACCGGCGCGCCCGAGTTTGGCGATACCATGTTCAGGGGCATGTACTCGGTCATTCGGGAAGACGACATGACCGTGCTTTTTGAGCTGGGACCGCTTCCCGGCACGGGCAAGGACTACTATGTAGCCAGGTTTGAGGGCGAACAGGGCATGGTCAATTCGGTGACCACCGCGACCGGTGAGGTGGACTTTCAGGAGATTCCACTGCCTGGTCCAGGGTTCGGTCCGGGCACGTGGGTTATGGCCAACGCAGGCCTCTCACCAGGCCGCAAGCTCCGCGTCGACCCCGTGTACAGTTCCAAGGCAAATGCGCTGGCTGGGTTTACCCCAATAGGGCTGGTGGTCGAACAGGAGACCTTTACGAGTCTGGCCGGTGTGGACTACGCAGCCTGGGCGGTCGATTACACCAGCAATCCAAGTGGAAGCATCATGCTTCGGCGATACCTGGTGGACACACCTCCCTATGTGCTGGGCACGGTGCGCATCGACCTGGACACGGGCGAGCGCGCGGACCGGCTGCGCCTGATGGAAGTCACGGTGTTCGATGAGTGAACCAGATGTGAGGCCGGGTGCCCGGGAGGCCGATCCGCGGTAGATTGCGGGCCCATGGAGTTCGCATTTCACATCGCCAAGGCGCTTTCGGTTGCGCTATTTCTGTTCTACGGCGTCAGTTGCCTCTTCGCGCAGGGGATGAAGTCGGAGTTTGAGCGGTTTGGTCTGGCGCGGTACCGCAGGTTGACCGGGGCTCTTGAGTTGCTGGGGGCGTTGGGCCTGCTGGTAGGCTATGCGGTGCCTTTGCTTGGGTTTGTGGCTGCCGTCGGATTGACTCTGCTCATGCTGCTCGGTGTCGGCGTGCGGATTCGGGTGCAGGACCCATTCCTGGAGATGGTGCCCGCAATCGTGCTGCTCCTCGTCAACGCCTACCTGGCGTGGGCTGTGTGGCCGGTTTTGCAGGCGAGCATGGGGTAGGTTAGAGAATCCAAGACGCGTAGCCATGCCTGATCTCTCCCTAGTATCCATCCTCCAGGTTGTTGTTGGCCTGGGACTCTTGAACGTCTGGCTGCTCAGAGCCGGATCCGAGACATCGTACCGCGGCGGAGATGCAAAGTCGCTGAAAGCGGAGTTTGCTGCATACGGGTTGTCGGATGCCGCTTTCTATGTGGTTGGAGGGCTGAAAATACTGGCAGGCATCGGCCTGCTCGTCGGCCTCTGGGTCCCCGAGATTGTGATGCCGTGCGCCGCGGTGGTGGCCGTGCTTATGGTCGGTGCCCTCGCCATGCACATCAAGGTGGGAGATCCGGTCATGAAGTCAGTACCGGCCGCGCTGATGCTCGTGATGTGCCTGGCGATCCTTTTTCTGGGTTAGGTGAGGCGATTCCCTGCGGGGTCAACCCGGCCGAAACTGAACGCCGTAGTTCACGGGGTGTACCGGCTCATTCCTCCATCCCGAGGAAGCCAACCCGAGCGGTAACGCTCCGGATCTCGCCGTCCCGGTCGAACTCGATCTCATACTCCGACGGGACTCGCGGTGCCAGATGCGAGGAAGGACAGCCACGCTCGCCAAACGGCCGCCCGTTTACGCGCACCAGGCGGTCTCCGCGTCGAAGGCCGATGGACTCGTCGAATACATGAAGCACTTCGCCGGTCTCCGGGTCGGCCAGGTAGTCACTCACGCGGGCCGGGTAGGCAGGGATCGGCCCCGAAATCGAGTCCGGGCGTGAAAACCGCACGAGCCCGCCTGGATGGTCGAACGTGATTGCGAAGTGGTGAAGCACCTCCTGACCTACCAGATGGCGGCTTTCGGTACGGGCTGCGAAGGGCTGTTCGAGTTCGAAGCCGCCCATGCGAACGGTTTGAGAGAGTCTGCCGGTTTCTACCACAAACAGGCCGTTGACGCGCATCCGGCCGCCAGTTCGTGTGGGAGGCATGCTCAGGCTGAATCGTTCCAAATCATCAAGGCTCAGGCCCCGACTCGACCCGGTGTCAATGAGAATCCAGAACGCGCGCTCCCCCACGTCAGCGCGCACGTACGGGCGGTCATAGCCGGCCCGGAGCGGCACCGCACCGGCGGAATCCAGACGCGCGTGCTCGATCACCAGGCGGCGGCCGGGAAAGTCGTAGGTGAGCAGCAGCGGGTTGAAGACCGGGTGCCCCAGAATGCCGTACACGCGCTCACCGAGCGCCGCACTGAGTGCATCCATGTCCAGCTTTGAAACGCCGAAGTCATACGCGGCATAGTCGCCAATGCGGAGGGAGTCGATCCGCTTGCGGGCCCCCACGGTACGGAGCACGTCGGGATCCATCACCGTGCGCCCTGCGCCCGAGTCCATCAGCAGCGGAATGCCCTCGTGGCCGTTTATGGTCGCGTTGACCACGAAGTAGTCGCCGCACATGGTCGCGGGCAGCTCGTATGGCTCCGTCATCGAGGGGACCGATACCCTGGCAGGTCGGCTGGCCGGATCGTCGCATCCGGCACCCGCCAGGAATAGCGCAAGCAATACGCTGATTCTGTTCATCGCGCAATCACCAGTCGGGCGATGGGTTCGGTGCCCACCCGCAGGAAGTAGATGCCGCTCGGCAACGGTGTTAGTGTCAGGGCAAGCTCATGCGCTCCTGCTGCCAGAAGTCCCGGGCGAGCCACCACCGACGTGCGACCCAGGAGATCCACGACAGTCACCTCTATCTCTCGAGCCTGATCCATCTCAAGCCTCAAACGGGCACGGTCGCTGGCAGGATTCGGAAAGAGACCCAGGATGCGGAAGCCGCCCGGCGACACCTCTGGTTCGGCGGACGTCTCACCAAGTCCGGCGTACCGGAAATCACCCACTACCGGCAGGTGATCAGAGGCCAGTGTGGTGTCCTCGGACTCCAGGCCGAGTGCAGAAAGCGCCTCGGCCGGCATGGCCGGGGTGAAGAACACGAATCGGTTCTGGGCGCGCAGGACCGCATCGCCAAAGACAATAAAGTCCAGCCGACCCGGGTGGAAAGAGCTGTTTGGGCTGTACCACGTGTAGTGCATGGGCAGATGGGTCACGCGCGGAAAGAGGTCCGCCAGCGCACTGCCGTCTCCATCCGGGGCTGCCGGGGCGCCGTGGAACGCGGTGTTGACAATCGCCCCTTCCAGCAGAGTCCTGAGCTGACGTCTGAACCCCACCATGTTCATGTCGCCCAGCACAACCAGCGGCGTTTCGGGCTGGATGGGCGGGGTACCGCCTGCGCGTGCGTCTCGGATAAACGCCATCATCGCGTCGAAGTCCAGCTGGCGATTCGTGTCGTTTCGGCAGCACGGTGGGTGTGCGTTCAGGAGCAGCATTTCCTCGCCCCATACGCTCGACATGTCGATGGCAAACGCCCCGTTGGCATCGCCGGACGCGCCACCGGCAATGCGATAGGATCCGGTTATGGGGTACCCACTGACCGTCACGATGTCCGGTTCGATCCGGGATGCGTACCACGGCCGCCCTGGCAAGGCGGCGGCCACAAATGCGCGCACCGCCTCGGCGGACTCGCTGCGAACCTCCTGAAATCCGATGATGTCCGGGTCCAGGAACTGGAGAATCCGCCGAAATCGGTCGGAACGACCGCTGTCAAACAACCCGCTGTTGAGCACATTCCAGGAGACGATTCGCACATCGTCTACCTGATCGCGCGCAAGAGCGATGGGCTCCAGAGGCGCCAGGGGGCCTTGATCGAATGTGTGGCGAATGGCTTCGCCGGTCCCGGGGAGGAAATCGAATCCGCCGAGGTCTGCCAGGGCAAGGCGCACGGTAGATCCCTGGAACAGCAGGTTGGAGCCATCCGGCCGCGCGTCCCGGCGGATGGCGACCTCGAATTCGGTGGAAGAGGTCGTCGGACCCGTGACAATGCCGATGGGAAAGTGGCCGATCTCTCCGGTCTGGCCGTACAGCGTATAGGTCCCGGTCCGGCCGCCGAAGCGCCACACCAGCTCGGCCCCGAGTCCCAGGACCTGCTCTCCGGTCGCCGGGTCGTCGTCCGTGTCCAGATACAGGAGCAACTCGTTGCCATCCTGTATGAGCAATTCCATGCCCAACTCGAATCGTAGAAGCAGGGAATGCTCGTCGTGCGTGACCCAGAAGCGGCCGAGGTCTACCTGGCCTGCCGGCGCATCTCCGGAATCATCCGTGTAGGCCGGCGGGATGCCCTGCCAATCGTCAAAGCGGCCATCCACAAACACGCGGGACGGCTGGGCCGCTGCCGGCAGCGTGGCGACGGCGAGGAGAAACGCAGGCAGCAAACGCATCATGTCGACGATAGCCATGAGGCAAACAGCGCACGGACTTCGTCGGCCGAGCGGTCTCCTTCAAGCAGGCTTCGGGCGGCCGACCCGGCCGACTTGGAGAGCTTGCTGCCGTCCCGTGCCGCTAGCAGGGGGTGGTGGTGGATCTCGACCTCCAGAAAACTCCGCAGCCCCATCGCCCGGGCGACGACCCGCTGGAGCCGGCTGGAGGGTTCGAGATCCATGCCTCGGATGATGTGTGTGATGCCGTAATCGACGTCGTCGACGACGCTGGCCACGTGATAGGCCACCGTACCGTCTTTTCGCCGCACGACCGGGTCTTGAAAGGCTGAGTCGGGTTGCCCGCGGACCTCTCTCGCGTCCAGCCTGAATCGGAGTGCAGCGTCAAACGTGTCCAGGGCGATGCGCTTGTCGCGACACGTTCCCGGGTAGGTGCCGTCCGGGGATCGTTCGGCGATTTCGCGGCGGCTGCAGGTGCAGGCGAACACCTCCCCGGATTCGACCAGCGGCTGGAGAGCGCGCAGGTAGCGCGGCGCCCGCAGGGATTGGCTCCAGTGGGCGGCGAACTCCATCGGATCGGCAGGTCCGAGCTCGAATGCGATTCCGAGCCAATCGGCCACGCGGAACACATCCTGCAGGTACTCCGGCCGAAACCGGGATCGGTCCAGATCATCTATGCGCAGCAGGATCTCGCCCCCCGTCTCTGCGCGCCAGGCCTCGGCCAACAACAGATTGAAGACATTGCCCAGATGCAAATAGCCGCTGGGCGTCGGCGCGAAGCGTGTTCGAGGGGTGTCCGGCACGGGCGGCAAACTTACGCGCCGGCCGGCCGGGTCGCTGTCACGATTGTGTTTCAGTCGGCGAGCGGACTCGGGGGCGGTGGGGGGTTCCGGGTTTGCTGGTGCCGCGGGCGGGCAGGTTGGGGGCTGCGGTGGCTGGGGTCGGTTGCGGGGCGGGCGGGGGTGGTCTTGCGGTCGCGGGGGTCTTCGCGGTCGGGCAGGGGCGGTTGTGCGATGGCGCGAGCCTTCGCGGCCCCCGGGGGGCGGTTGTGCGGTCGCGCGAGCCTTCGCGGCCCCCGGGGGGCGGTCCTCCGGTCGCGGGAGCCTTCGCGGCCCGGGGCGGCGGTCCTCCCGTCGTGGGAGCCTTCGCCGGCCGGGGGAGGTCCTCCAGTCGCGGGAGCCGCCGCGGCCCCGGGCCGGCAGGAGTGAGTCCTCCACCGCAGGTCGTGGAAAAGGCCCTCGTGATTCGACATCGCAGAACCCGCCGTCGGTCGCTATGTGGAATCGAGGCCCTTAGTCCACCTACGCCAAAGCAAAAATGAGCCTGGAGTGGAATCGGGGCCTCGTTTTCCATGTCGGGGCGCATCGGGGCAGCAGCCCCAGCCAGCGTGTGTGCACGCCGCGAATTTGGTCACAGCACGCGGACCAAGCCCCAAAAAGCCAGCAGAAAGGCCAGCACCGCAATCAGAGTCGCCGTCCATCCGGTCTTTCTTCCGAAAATCCAGCCGGTGAGCGCGATCCCGGTAAAGAACAGCACAAAGGACACGCCGAAGGCGCCGATGAACGGCATGAGCGTCGGGTCAATGCTGGCGACAACTTCACTCAGCGCCTCCCAGTCACGATTGGCAGCTCGGGTCAGGATGCGAAAACTGGCCATCGCCAGGTAAAGCGTGCAGGCTATGAGCAGCAGTGACGAAGCGGAGAGCACGCTGACGGTCCAGCGCGACAGGCGTGTCTTTTCCGTCGTGATAACGCCGGCAAGGAGCGCTATGGCAAAACCGCCCATGAGGGCGGCGATGAAGGACAGCTGATTCATGGCCTCAGCAAACAGCTGGGCCAGGGCAATCATTTCATCGGGGCTGGGCTCCATGCAGTCGGGTCTCGCGAGTTTGGGCAAACTTAGGAACGAGCGTCGGCTGCCGCGAGGGTCGCGGGGCCCGCGGGCGATGGGCAGGTTTGGGTCCTCCACGGCGGGTTATGGAATGCGCCCCCGTGATTCGACCTTTGGTGCGCCCCCGTCGGCCGCAATGTGGAATCGAGGCCCTTAGTCCACATACGCCGAAGCCAAAATGGGCATGGAGTGGAATCGGGGCCTCGTTTTCCATGTCGGGAGCTCCGGGGGCGGCCCGCGCCGGCGAACAGGGACTATCTTCGCACTCATGCAACTGATTGGCCCTTTATTCGCCCTGGTTCTTCTGGCGTGGGCGCCGTACGCCGCGACCAACCCAGCGGCCGGGCCCTCGGACACCGCCGCCGCGGCCGCGCTCGCACCGCGCGGCGAGCACGTGCTGGCGTGGGCGCCGTACGCCGCGACCACCCCAGCCCCAACAGACGACCCTCGCGTCCTGCTGATCGGCCTGGACGGCGTACGGCCGGACCGGCTCGCGCATGCGCAAACGCCGAATATCGATGCGCTTGCGGCCCGCGGATTCTACAGCCCCATCGCCCAGACACGCATGCCCACGGTCAGCGGGCCGGCATGGTCCAGCATGACGGGAGGCGTGTGGTCCGAAAAGCATGGCGTCCTGGGCAACGACTTCTCCGAGAACCGGTACGAGGAGTACCCTGACTTCCTCACGCGGCTGGAGCAGCTGGACGCGGATCGCTGGAATACGCTCGCGGTACTGGATTGGCCGCCGCTGGGTACCACCAACGCGGGCGGGCCGATGATTTCCGACACGGTGGACACCAAGGTGATCATCAATGGTGACGTGATCGGTTACCCTGAAGCAGACGCCCGGTCGTGCAACGCCGCCGAGGCCCTCCTCGCGACCCAGGAGGTGCACGCAGCGTTTGTCTATCTGGGCAACATTGATGTCGCCGGTCACAATACCAGTTCATTCTCCGCCGAGTACACCGAGGCCATCGAGTGGGCGGACGGGTGCGTCGGGCGCCTCGCAGAGGCATTGGCCGGCAGGCCGGACTCCGAGGACTGGCTGATTCTGATGAGCACCGACCACGGCCGCACTCCGGAGGGCGGTCATGGAGGCGACTCCCCCGAGGAACTGACCATTTTCTATCTCGCGGCAGGGGCTGCCGCCAATCCCGAGGAGAAGCGCGTGCCGACTACCGTCGATGTAGCCGTGACTGCGCTCACGCACCTGGGCGTTGCCATCGATCCGGCCTGGAAACTGGACGGGAGGGCCATCGGACTGCGCGCGGGGCAGTAGTTTCGGGTATGTCTGAATTCGCCATCCATGCTCGGGGTCTGCACAAGCGTTTTGCCGATGTGCATGCGGTGGCCGGCGTGGACTTCGAAGTGCTGCGTGGGGAGTGCTTCGGCCTTTTGGGGCCGAACGGGGCCGGCAAGACGACATCGATCGAGATTCTTGAAGGCCTTCAGCGAGCCGATGAGGGTGAGGTCTCTTTACTCGGCCTGAGCTGGGATCGAGACGAGCATACCCTGAGACAGCGCATGGGCATCCAGCTTCAGGAGACTCGGCTGCCCGACAAGCTGACGGTGCGCGAGGCGGTGACGCTCTTCCGGAGCTTCTACCGCGCGGGGCGCACCGTGGACGAGGTCCTGTCGGCAGTCGCCTTGCACGAAAAAGCGGATGCCTGGGTCGTCAAGCTCTCCGGAGGACAGAAACAGCGCCTTGCGGTGGCATGCGCTCTGGTCGGTGCGCCCGATTTGCTTTTCCTCGATGAACCGACCACGGGCCTGGACCCGCAGTCACGCCGCCAGCTCTGGGACATTGTCCAGGAATTCCAGCGAGGCGGCGGCACGGTCCTGCTGACCACGCATTACATGGACGAGGCGTACCAGCTCTGTGACCGGGTGGCCATCATGGATCATGGCCGCATCATCGCTTTGGATACGCCCGATGGGCTCATCGACTCCCTCGGGGCCAGCCACGTCGTGGAATTCCAGGTCGAGGGGGGTGAACTGGCGAAGCTCGAAACCTTGCCGGGCGTCGAGCACGTGACACGCGACGCGGAGGAAGTCCGGCTCACCGTCAGCGGTATCCATGTCGCCGTTCCGGCGCTCATGAATGCTGTCTCCACGGCGGGATTGAAGCTCACCGAGTTGCGCACGCATACCGCCACCCTGGAAGACGTATTTCTGCACCACACAGGACGGCACCTGCGCGATGCGTGATCACGAAGTCATCCAGTTGACCCTCTGGCGCCTGCGGGAGTTTCTGCGGGAGCCTGAGGCGCTGTTCTGGATCTTCGCCTTTCCGCTCCTGCTCGCGATCGCCCTCGGCCTGGCGTTCAAGAATCAGGGCGAGGAAATCATCCGCATCGGGGTGGTCTCGAACGATGGGGATCTGGCCATTTTCGAAACCCTGAGCGATGCCCCGGCGCTGGAGCCGGTGGCCGGCGACTACGAGAGTCTCTATCAGGAGCTGCGCACCGGAAGACTGGTACTGCTGGTAACGCCCGGAGACCCGGTCACCTACACGTACGACTCGACCCGGGCCGAGGCGCACATGGCGCGGCTGCGCACCGACGACGCCCTGCAATCGGCTGCCGGAAGAACCAATCCCGCCCGCGTGAGGGATGCCCTGATCGCCGAACGCGGGTCCCGGTACATCGACTTCCTGATACCGGGTCTGCTGGGACTGAACATCATGGGCACCGGGATGTGGGGTGTCGGTTTCGGCATCGTCAAGGACCGCATGAACAAGCTGCTGAAGCGGCTCCTGGCCTCCCCGATGCGCCGCAGACACTATCTGCTGGCCCACATGCTTTCGCGCATGTCATTCCTGATCATCGAGGTGACGGGGATCCTCGCCTTCGGGGCCCTGGTCTTCGATGTGCCCATCCGGGGCAGCCTGCTCCTGATCGCAGTGATCAGCATCCTCGGCGCGCTGGCATTTGCGGGCCTGGGGCTTCTTGTCGGAAGCCGGCAAAAGACGGTCGAGGGGGTCTCCGGCCTGATGAACCTCATCATGGTACCCATGTGGATCGGCTCCGGAGTCTTCTTCGCGTACACGAATTTCCCGGAGGCCATCCATCCGTTCCTGCGCATGCTACCGCTGACAGCCCTGAACGATTCACTGCGAGCTGTGATGCTGGAAGGCGTCGGCCTTGCGGCGATTGCGGTGCCCCTGGCGATCATGGCCGGTTGGACTGTGATTTCGTTTGGGCTGGCCCTGAAGCTCTTTCGCTGGGAGTAGCGTCAGCCCCTGTCCATGTCAGCGAGAATGCGTTGGAAGCGCGGGTTGTCACGCACCGGCTCCGCGAACGGCCAGGGCTTGAGCACGGTCATGTAGACATCCTTCGAGGTAAACCCCTGCTCCAGTTGATCCAGGGCGCGACTCGTATCGCCGAGGGCGATGTGGATCTGCGCCAGGAGGGGGGGCGCGACATACACCGAGTCGGCTTCGTCCTCGAGTGCCTTCAGCAGCACCCGGGCGGCCGTGGTACGACCGGACCACGCAAGCGCGCTTGCTTTGAGGGCCCGCGTCAAGTGTTGAGGTTCGACTACGCCCTCGGCGTCCTCCAGGGCTTTGATTGCATCGTCCCAGCGCCCGAGCGCCAACAGTGGATAGGATCGATTCAGGTGAGCGACATAGAAGCCGGGGTGTTCCGCGACAACCTCATCGAGAAACGAAAGCGCTCGCGTATGCTGGCCGGCGTAAAACAGCAGTTGCCCGTAGTTGGTCGGATGGATCGGGGCTACCGGGTCCAGCAGCATCGCTCGACGCTGGTGCTCCAGCGCCAACTGTAGCCGTCCGGTCTCGGCCAGGTGCGAGGCATACAGATGATGGGCCTCGGACAGGTTGGGGTTGAGTCGCAGCGCCTCCGCAAACTGATTGTCTGCCCGGTCCGTGTCCCATTCGAATTCGCTGGCGACCGAGGCGAGCGCCGTGTAGGCCAGCGCCTGCTGGGGGTCGATCCCGATCGCCTCATTCGCGGCATGCGTGGCCATAGTGAATCCCAGATCGAAGGAGGCATAGGCGGTGCCGGCACTCAGCAGATTGGCGATGGCCAGTCCGGACCACGCGTCGGCATAGTCCGGCTCCAGCGCGACGGCCTGCTGGAAGAGGCCGGCCGCACGAGGAAGCGAGCGGGGTGTGCGCTCATTCAGGGCGGCCATTGCGCTGAGATACAGGTCCTGCGCGCGGGCGGAAACGGGGGCCCGGCGCAGTCGGGAGAGGGCCTCTCCGGTCAGCTCCAGCGCCAGGGCATCAGCAATGGCAGTCGCAATTTCCCCCTGCACATCCAGCAGCGAAGTCGCCTGGCGACGGTGTGTGCGACTCCACAGCTGCCTGCCGTCGGGTGCCATCAGCTGCACCGCGACCTGAAGGTCGCCGTTCTCCTGCTGCACCTGCCCATCGAGGAAATAGCCAACTCCAAGGTCGCCGGAGGCAGCCTGCATGTGTTCGCGATCGGCGTGTCGACCACGAACCAATTCCAGACCGGGCAGACCTCCCATACGCGTCAGGATGTCTGATGTGAGCCCCAGTCCAATGCCCGTCCGGTTTTCGGAAGACAGATCCTCGAACGGAAGCACCGCAAGACGAACCGTGGCCTCGGTCAGGAGAAGGTCCGTGCCTTTGTACACAAGGCCGGCCAGCGCGACGAGGACGGCACCCAGCACTATCCAACGCACCCGTTGCCCCTGACGGCTCGATGCATCCGCCGTCGAGAGCATCTGGACGATCTCCTGCGCGCTGGCAAACCGGGCCGCCGGCGACTTCTGCAGGCACCTCTGGACAATCTTGCTCAGATCGGCAGGCGTGCCCTCAGGCAGCGCAGGGGTAGCTTCGTGGGAGATGGCGTGCAGTACAGCTCCATCTGCCGGAGCCTGCCATGGTCGTCGCCCCGATAGCATTTCGAACAACACCACTCCCAGCGACCAGAGGTCGGTGCGCTGATCCGTCGGCTGACCAGTGGCCTGTTCCGGGCTCATATAGCCGACCGTACCGGCCCGCGAGGTGCCTCCGGTGGTGTCCTGTTGCTGAAGCATCTTCGCGATCCCGAAGTCCAGGATCTTGAGCTGCCCGTCAGCACGCACAAGCAGGTTGGACGGTTTGATATCCCGGTGCACCACGCCGGCAGCGTGGGCCGCCCGAAGGCCTTCGGCAGCTTGCCGCACGATCGTGCGGGCCATGTCATGCGACACCGGACCCTCGCGGATCATCTCCCGGACCGTGACACCGTCGTACACCGGCATGGTTATGAACGGGCGGTCCGGATCGCTGGTGTCGATCTCGTATATGGTGCAGATGGCCGGGTGGTCGATGTTTCCGGCCGCTCGTGCCTCCGTCAGGAAGCGGTGCGCCGCGCCCTTGCCGGAAAACGAACCCGACGGAAGAAATTTGAGCGCCACGTCGCGGTCGAGCACGGAATCGTGAGCCCGGTACACCACGCCCATGCCGCCCCGGCCGAGTTCTTCCTGGATGTGGTAGCGCCCCAACTGGCTGCCGGCGGCCAGTGTGGCCCGGCCGGTGGAACTGCGCACAGAGGCAAGCAGCTCATCGAAATAGAGCTCCGCGGTCGGGCTCGTCATGTCGCGGAGCCGCCTGGACAGCCGCGGGTCCGATTCCGCGAGGCCACTGAGCAGGCGCTCTCGCTCGTCAGCGCCGACGCCTTCCAATCGCTCGAACCAGCGCTCGAGTTCTGACCAGTCGGGGGTGTCAGGGGAGGAATCCATGGATCAGGGCGGCAGCTCCTCGTGGATCTCGCTGAATAGCCAGCCCCTTGCCAGCGCCCAGCGTCGCTTTACCGTGGGTGCAGAAATGCCAAGAGCCTCCGCAGTTTCTTCGACGGTCATTCCGCCGAAGAATCGGCATTCGACCACGCGAGCGAGCTCCGCGTTCTCACCATCAAGCCGAGAGAGAGCCCGCTCCAGATCCAGCAGACGATCAGCAGTGGGTTGATCCACCAGGGCCACGTCCTCGATATCGGTCCGGTGCCGATCACCGCCCCGCTTCGCGGATCCGGCCTTGCGCGCATAGTCCATCAGCACCTGCCGCATGGCTCGGGAGGCCAGCGCGAGAAAATGCGCCCGATCACGGATCTCGTTGTCAGATCCCGCAAGCTTGAGATAGGCCTCGTGGACCAGGGCGGTCGTGTTCATGGTGAGGTTACCGTGCCATCGGCGGCGCTGGGCACGCGCTCGATTGTGTAATTCACCATAGACCAGCTCGAACAGCTGGTGCGCGGCAGGCTCATCGCCTTCGATGGCCCGCTGAAGTAGCTCTTCCGGCTGTGCCACGGGCTCCTGGGGAGGGGAGAAGACCTGCATGGTATCCATTTCGGGGTACAGGAAGCAACCGGTATGCGTTTCAACTCCTTTCGATGCCGTCTAGTTTGGGGACCGAACAACTCTTGCACGATGAGCACGAACTACTTCCCCGACGTCCCCGTCATCAAATTTGAGGGCCCCGAAACGGACAATCCATTGGCGTTCCGGTACTACGATCCCGAACGCCTGATTGCGGGAAAGCGCATGGCGGACCACCTGCGGTTTGCGTGCGCATACTGGCACACGTTCTGCGGCGGTGGCGGCGATCCGTTCGGTGCGCCCACGAGACAGTTTCCGTGGGATCAGGCGACGGACCCCATCGCCCGGGGCATGGCCAAGGTGGATGCTGCGTTCGAGTTCATGGACAAGCTCGGGCTGCGCTATTACTGCTTCCACGATGTGGATATGGTGGAGGAGGCTCCGACGAGTACGGAGACGGCACGGCGGCTGGACGTCGTCAGCGACCACGCCCTGACCAGGATGAAAGAGACCGGAATCGGTCTACTGTGGGGCACGGCCAATCTGTTCAGTCATCCCCGGTACATGAATGGCGCCGCCACAAATCCCGACTTCGCGGTCGTCGCGCGTGCCGGCGCGCAGGTAAAGCGAGCCCTCGACACGACCATCAAACTGGGGGGCGAGAACTACGTGTTTTGGGGCGGCCGCGAAGGCTACATGTCGCTCGTGAACACGGACATGAAGCGGGAGCTGGCGCATATGGCGACGTTCCTTCACATGGCCAGGGACTATGCGCGTGCCCAGGGTTTCACCGGCACCTTCTTCATCGAACCCAAGCCGGCGGAGCCCAGCAAGCATCAGTATGACTTTGATGCGGCGACGGTTATCGGTTTTCTGAGGGCCAACGACCTTGCGGACGATTTCAAGCTGAACATTGAGGTGAACCATGCGACCCTGGCGGGCCACACGTTCGAGCACGAACTACAGGTTGCAGCGGACGCGGAAATGCTTGGATCGATCGATGCGAACCGCGGCGACTACCAGAATGGCTGGGATACCGACCAATTCCCGAACAACCTCTACGAACTTACCGAAGCCATGCTGGTGATCCTGAGAGCTGGTGGTTTCCAGGGTGGGGGCATCAACTTCGACGCGAAGCTGCGCCGGAACTCGACGGATCTGGTGGACCTCTTCCATGCGCACATCGGCGGCATGGATATGTTCGCGCGTGCATTGATCACCGCTGATCGGTTGCGACGCGAGTCGCCGCTGGAAGCGATGCGGGCCAGACGGTACGCATCCTTCGACGCTGGTCCCGGTGCGCAATTCGAGCGCGGCGCCATGAGCCTCGAGGACCTGAGTCAGCTGGCCCTTGCATCGCCCGAACCGGACCAGATTTCAGGTCAGCAGGAGCTCTACGAGAATGTGCTGAACCGATTCATGTGACGATCCGGGATTTTCCGTTTAAGTCGGACAGGTGGTCCGCCGATAACCCTTCTGCGCGCCCGGTGTCGGGTCCATCCGACGCCCGCGTACACGCCAAGCGGCGTAGCGCGCCTTACTGAATGAACCAGATCTGCGCGGGCCTGGAGTTGTCCAAACAAGGGACTTCTGCCATGCGCACACTTCTTCTATCGCTGGTTCTATTCTTTTCGGCTTTCGACGCAGCTGCCACGACCTTCGAAGCGCCCGAGCGCTGCAGCATTGAGCATGCCGAACCTCCTCGCAACGGCTTCACCATCCAGGTGGCCTCGACGAGCAATCACTCCAACGCTCGCCAGATGGTCTCCGAACTGCCCGGTTCGTGGATTTCGGTGGCCTGCGTGAAGGGTGCCGAGGTATACCGTATCAACTTCGGACGTTTTCAGGCTCGCAATCACGCCGTGGCCGGGCAGTGGGACCTCGAAGACCTCAACCCAAGCCTGTCCGGCCAGATTGTTCGATTCTAGGCCTGTATCAGAGGCCTCGCCGTCAGAAGATTACGATGAGCAGGCTGAGGGCGAGGACCGTAGCTGCCGGCACTGATCGCTTGACGGGGTCACTGACCTTCAGATGCATGGCAAGGGCGCCCACCATGAGGACCGCCACCAGAATGGCCGCGGGCTGGACCAGAACGGGAAAGAACAGGCCAAACAACAGCGCAAAGGCAGCCAGAATTTTGAGGCCACCCACCAGGTAATACATGAATCCTGGAAGGCCGTACGCCTCGAATTCAGCCCTTAGCGAGTTGGCGCCCTTGCCACGATATCTCGTGCTGAAGTCGGATCGAATAAGCCAGACATTCAGCAGTCCGAAAGCAATGACAATCTGAAGGAGAGGGATGAGGACGGAAGACATAGTACTTGCGAGTAACGTTGGGTTTGATACGCGACAAGCGGCCGCCGGTGTTCTCCGTCTGCAGTCTGCAATCGCCGCTGAGCGATCAGCCGCGGCTCTTGGGGTGCCTGAGCAGGACCGCGGAAATGATGGTGACCAGCAGGCCGACCGGAAAGATCTCAAGGAACGTGATCGGGATGCGATAGAGTGGGTCGGCGTAGGTGGCCTTCATTTCCTCCATATTGCGGACTTCGGCCTCGAGCGCTGCTCCCACGACGCCGTCGGCCTCAAGCCCCGCGATAATCGAGGTGGTGTATTGCTCGATAAACGCATAGTCCGTCAGCACCAGGTAGATCTCCCACAGCAGCACATAGATCACGCTGGCGATGGCCGTGATACCCAGGCCCATGAGAAATGCGGTCCCGAAGCGAATGACGCCACCGAGCTCGTTGTCTCGATACCGTTTGACGCCCATGTAGACCATGCTGAGCGCCACGGTCATGACGAGGTAGCCCAGCCACTCCAGGCCGGCGAGGTGAGTGTCTCCGGCCAGGGAGGCGGAGAGCATGGCGGAGCCGATGATGATGACTCCGGAGAAGGAGCCGTAGATGAGGGCGATGCGCTTCATGAGTCGTTGCGGTTAACTGCCCGGATCATACTGAACTGGCCTCCCGGGGCGCGTCACCCGAACGGGTGATTCGCCTGCAATCACCCGTTGGGGCTATGCGATCAGGCTCAGTTCGCGGGCTCGTTCTACCGCTTGCGTGCGGCGGGAGACCTCCAGCTTGCTGTACAGTCGCGCCACGTGCGTTTTGATGGTGTTGCCCGAAACGAACAGCTTGTCGGCGATCTCCGCGTTCGAGTGTCCCTTTGCCAGCAGTTCGAGCACCTCGTACTCGCGCGGACTGATGCCCAGGTACTCCATGGCTTGATCGTTGCGTGTGAACTCCGTTGCTCGCCGCTTCACGAGACGACTGCCGGCCCAAATGCCGAGCGCTACGAACACGGCTGCCACCACGCCCACATACACATCAGTGGACAGTCGCCGCACGGTGTGCTGATAATCCAGCCATTGCAGCACGAATACGAGCAGGGCCGCAACTGCGGCGTAGACGAGCATCGATCGTTTCACGCCGCAAAGGTACTGGATTCCGATGGGCTATCTGGCCACAAGCGCGAGTCGTACGAACAGGCCGCGGCCCGCATCGATCTGGCGCTCGTCGTCTCCCGTACCCCACTCGAGGGTGTTCTTCAGGGTGTATCCGACCTTGAACTCCGCGGAGGCGATGCGTGAGACCGGAAACTGGGCTACGGGAGCAATCGTCGCCAACGTGTGATCCAGGCGCTGCATCTCGTGATCGATGTGGAACGAGGCGGTCCCGTAGTTCGCGGCAAGACCCATACGGACCTTGTTCGGGTTTCCCAGCCAGAGGTTGGCCCGCGAAGGGGCCCTGATGTCTATGTGGATTCGATTGCGTGGGTCGGTCTTGAACTGCAGCACGGGCGCAATCGGGAGATCCAGTCTGTTGCGGTAGGTGACGCCCAGACCCCATCGCCCGTCAGACTGGTAGATGACGGCAGTGCGCAGGTCAACGTCGGCCATGGCAAGCCGAGCCTGAAAGTCGCTGGCGATCGCCGGAGAGGCGTACAGCGTCAGCGTCCCCCCGAACGCCGGAATTTGCGCTGCCACGTCATAACGGATCTCGTGGTAATGCTGCGGGCTGTCCAGTCGCGAACGCCGGGGCCCGTCGACATCCGTGCGCAGGACCCGGTACCGCAGGGCGTGCGTGACCGTGGAGGAACCGATGCGTGTCGGCAGGGCGAACCCTGCTCGTGCAGAGAGCAGGCGGGATCCGTCCCCCGGGGCCGTGCCGGAAGGGGTGACCTGGCCCGCGAGCAGCGTGAACTGGGCGGCCGCGGGCAGGGCACTCAGGATGCTCAGGGCGCTCAGAAGCGACAGGATCTGCAGCAGGGATCTCATGATCGTGCGGGATTGCTGCTTTCCTACACGTCAGGCGCCGCTGAGAGGGATCAGACCGCCGGCGCTCAATCCAGGTGATCAGAACTGCCGGAAGCTCTGACTGACAAAGTGCAGCACGTCTGGAAGCGAGTCTCTCCAGTATGTCCAGGTATGCCCGCCATCCCGAACGCGGAATTCGTGCCGAACCTCCCGCTTTCGCAGTGCGATGTGCAGGAGGGCATTGCCTTCGTAGAGGAAGTCGTCGTCTCCCGAGTCGATGTACCACCGCACGCTGTTGAGGTCGTCCACCGACAGCGTGCGAGCAAGCTCCACCGCGTTGTGACGCTGCCAGTACGCATGTGCGTCCTCGTCGCTCATGCCGGCGAGTGCCTCGCCGAACTGCCGCCGGGCCTGCTCTAGCGAGGGCGGACCGACCCAGGAAGACAGAGGGCCGGCTGCCGCGAACATGTCCGGTCGATGCATCGCGAACATCAAGGAGCCTCCGCCGCCCATGGACAGCCCTGCAACCGCCCGGTATCGTTTTTCCGACTTCACCCGGAACGCGGACTCCACGTGAGGGATGAACTCGTCAAAGAAGTAGTCTTCGTAGTTCCATTCGCCGTCCGGGTAGTTGAAGTAGCCCAGTCTGCCCGTGAAGGCATCCGGCATCGCAATTATCATGGGTGTGGCCGTGCCTTCCCGGATCGCCTTGTCCGCGATGTGCAGCACTTCGCCAAACTGTACCCATCCGGTGTGGTCATCGCCTGCGCCGTGCAGCAGGTACAGAATGGGATAGGAGCGCTCAGAGGTGTCGTAATCGGGCGGCAGGTAGACGGCGAAGTTGCGCTCGCCACCGAGAATTTCGGTGGGCATGGACAGGTTATCCATGACACGGCCTGATTGCGCGAGAGCGGGGACGGTCAGGAAAAGCGTGGCAGCCGTCAGAAGGCGGGAGGTCATGGTCGATGCGGTCTTGGATTGCCCCGGCATTGTAACACCCGTGAGGCTGAGTCGTGTACCTGTCGTGCGATTCCTCTCCCTCATGTTGATGGCTGTCGTGTCGGGGTGCCCGGTCGCTCTGGCGCAGGCGCCGGCGACACCCCCACCGTTTGCCGCACTGGCCGACTCGGTTCGGGCGCCAGGGATTGTCTGGGCGTTCGTGGCTGGCGATTCGGTCATGCTGGGCGCCTCAGGACTCGCCGATCGGGCCGCGGGCACGGCCATGTCGGCGACCGGGACACGAATACGGGTCGCCAGCGTTACGAAAGCGGTCACAGCAGCCGCTGTGGCTCGACTCGCAGTCGAGGGGCTCCTGGACCTGGACGAAGACCTGCGAGACCGATGGGACTGGCTGAACGCTGATCATCCCGTGACCTTGCGCGGCCTGCTCACGCATACGTCGGGCTTGGATGATCCCTCGCTCGGCAACCTGGTGCGCAGTCAGACGGAGACTCTGCCCCTGGAGCGATTCCTGCGATCGCACGCGCCGCGCCAGACCACCCGGCCGGGTGCGGCGTTCAGGTACTCGAACCGGGCCTTTACCCTTGCGGGGCTCGTGATCGCCGAGGCGGTGGACCGGCCGTTCGCGGAGGCGATGGAGGACGGGGTCTTTGCTCCCCTGGAGATGCGCTCCAGTTCCGTCGGTCGTCCCGCGGATGTGGCGGCCGCGACGGGGTACACCTGTGGTGAATGTGACCCGGTAGCGCCATTCTGGGGCCAGACCGCGCCTGCGGGAGACCTGTACACCACGGCGGAGGACATGGGCCGCCTTCTGCGATTCCTGCTTGCGGAGGGGAGCTGGGCGGACACGCTTCTCGCACCACACGTCTCCGTGCATCCTGGCGTTCACGGCATGGCGCTCGGTTGGGCTCAGTCATCGGCGGGCTCCAGGGAGCTGCTGCTGCATGCTGGAGCCGGCCTGGGAACGACGGCGCTGCTTGCCCTGGATCCCGTGGCCAGGGAGGGCCTGTTTGTCGCGGTGAACGTGCAGAGCATGGCTTTGCTCGGCTCTGTGCTGGAAGCGTGGGCCGGACCAGATACGGCCCCCGACCACGTACCTGGAGCATCTGTTCCAGAGGGTGTGGGCGGCTGGTATCTGTCGGGCCGTGCTCCACGGAGCGGTATCGAGTCGCTGCCGGCCCTGTTTCACTACGGGGTCCAGGTGACTGCTACGACCGGTGGTCTGCTGGTTGGCGGCACGCCCTACGTTGTGGTGGGGAACGATCGCTATGCGGCTGCGGATGGCGACGGCAGGCTTGCGTTCTCCCGGGACGCGGACCTGGGGCTATTGGCCCATCGGTCCGGAAGGGGAGTCGGCCATCCGGAGACGCTCATTCGGCTGCCCCGGTGGGCTGAACCGCCGGTAATGAATGAAATCCTCTCGTTCGCCGGGGGGCTGCCACTCCTGATCGCGCTCGCCTGGCCGGTGCTGGCCGCACTTGTCTGGGCGATGCGCAAGGTGGGTGTGCGCGCGCGTGCGCTGCAGTTGCGGACGTGGCTACTGTGCGTGGGCACGGCGGCCTGTGCCCTGCCCGTGCTGTTTGTTTTCGTCGCTGGTTTCCAGCGGTTGGGGGCCACCGGCGACGTGCAGTTTGCACTCCCGTCGGCGATGCAGTGGTCGCTGGCGGCGCCCTGGCTTCTGCTTATCGTGGTGGTCCTGGGCACGTTTGCGATAGTCAAAATCGCCGGAATGGCGCTCCTCGACCGCCTGCTCCTTGGCACCTGCCTTGTATGTGGTGTCGTGCTGCTTGCGGTTTTCGCCGCGTTCGACCTGTTCGTCCTGCCCTGGTAAGCGCCTTACGGTGTCCAGTCGGCAGGCAGCGCATCGCACACACGCTCCCAGGACCAGTAGCCGTAGTGGGAGAGGGGCGGAGCGGACCCGTCTGCGAAGGGGACGCCATACCGATCCAGGAGCGCGATTCCTGTCGGCAGCTCCAGCCATGAGATGCGCTCCCGCGTGTTCGGCTGCTGCACGTTCACGGAGCGAAGGAAGGAGCCGTAGGCGGGGAGTGGTCGCTCGCGGCGGTAGCGCACCATCAGGGCTCCCGTAAACATGAGGCTGCGCGTGAGGTCATCGGGGTCGCCGTAGAGGACGGATGCGCCGCCGTCGCGGGCGTCGCCGAAGTTCTCGGAAACCGCGTCTCCACCTGAGGTCGTGCCGGGTTGCTGAACCAGCTCGGCGTAGAACCCCGACTCTGGAAGTGAACCCTCGACGAGTGAGCGAAGGAAGTGTTGGCGTGAGCCGCGATAGACTCGCTCGCGCCGTTCCTGACGACTGTCGATCACCTTCTGATTTGCCGCGGGAAGATCCTCGAATTGCAGGCGCCCGGTAAAGTTGTAGAAGCGCTGGGTGCCCTGCAGCGTCATCCCGTGCACCGTGATGCGATAGCCCAAGTACGGATTGAGAATCTGGACCGGCTCGCGGGCGCGCACGTCCAGGCGACCGCCGTTGTTCTGAATATCCAAGGCTTGCGGGTTTTCAAACTCGCAGCGTGATCCAGCGGGGGTGGTGCTGAAGAGCAGGTCCTCCACACGACCTCTCAGTCGGCGCAAGGCGCGAGGTTTGACGGCCTCGACGACGAACTCACCGAGAATGACCGGATCCTCCTCGAGCTGGATGTCCTGCGCCTCAGACAAGTCAAGTCGGGGCGTGATCGAGATGGTCTTGAGGCGAAAGCCCACCATCGAGACGACTACGACAAGCGGGCGGCGCTCCGGCAGGGTCAGCGAAAATGATCCGTCGTCTCCTACGACATCGCCCTGCTGCGTGCCGTCGATAAAGACGTGGGCACCCGGCAGAGGACTGCCGTCAGTGGCATCGCGCACGGTACCAAACAGGCTCTGACCGTTAGCGGGCAGGGCGGCAAGCAGGGCAAGCAGGAGAAGGGGAAATCGCATGCGCGCTCCTACGCCGATCCGAGTATTTGATCCCTCGCCTGACCGGCGGTAGCATGCGATACACCTTCCCCGTCATCGGTCCATGCGCGTCATCGTCCTGTTTTTGCTGCTACTCATCCCCGCCAGCGCGCTCGGTCAGCCCTTCGAGGGGGAAACGCTCTATCGGGTCACCACCGTGCGAGCCACGCCCGGGACCTGGCAGGACTTCATGGCGCATTGGAAGGAGGTGATCGCGTCGTGGCCGGATGAGGTCGGTGAACGCGCGTTCTGGATGCGGCACAGCCAGGGGGACCAGTGGGACTTCCTCTTCTTCTTCCCGCTGGACGACGCCGGCGCGTGGCTTTCGTCCGCCGAACACCCCATGTGGAGCCTCGGAACCGACGATCGCGTGGCGGAGACGAGTGATCTGTTCGCCTATGGCGCTCCCGTGGGGGTCTTGCGGCCACAGGCCGAGAGCGCCGGGTTCTTCCATGTCGAGATGTTCACCGCCATCCCCGGCAGCCGCGAACGGCTTCTGGAGCAGCGGCGCATGGAGAATGCGTTTCTGGCCGGCATCGGTCGGCCGCAAAACTTCATCTTCCGCCGGCATTCGGGCGTGGCGGTCGATGCCTTCACGCTCGGCTTCTACCGCGACATCAAGCACTTCGCCGAGAGCGCGGATGTTGACCCGGACCTCGAGGAGCGCTCGGCCAACGCAGCCGGGTTCGACGGCGTTGGCGGCATCAGCCCGCTCTTGCGAAGCCTGATCGCGCGGCACCATGACACGTTGGCCGTCGCGATTCGCTGAGGGCGCGGCGTTGGGGCGGCGGTGGCCCTGGCGGTCTGGGCGGGTGCGGCCCCGCGGTCCAGGCGGGAGCGGCCCCGCGGTCGGGGCGGGAGCGCTTGTGGAATCCCGGGGGGCGGATCACACGTCGGCGCGGTTCTGGCAGGCCCACATGTGGAAACGCGGGGGTGGATTACACCTCGGCGCCGTCGTGGCGAGGGCCTTTGTGCAATCGTAGGGGCTGATTACACTTGAGCGCGGTCGGGGCGCCGGCGCTTGTGGAATCGTGGGTGCTGATTACACTTGAGCGCGGGCCAGGGCGCGGTCGCTTCTCGAATCCGGAGGTGGATCACACGTCGGCGTGCTCCTCGCGGTCGCTTCTCGAATCCGGGGGGTGGATCACACCTCGGCGGGCTCTGCGCGGGCGCTTGTGGAAACTTGGGGCCGGATTCCGCCTCGGCGCGGTCGGGGCGGGGGCGCTTGTGGAAACATGGGGGCGGATTACACCTCGCCGCCGTCGTGGCGAGGGCCTTTGTGTAATCGTGGGGCCTGATTACACTTGAGCGCGGGCCAGGGCGCCGGCGCTTGTGGAATCGTGGGGCTTGATTACACTTGAACGCGTGCCGCTGCGGTCCGGGCGGTCCGGCCGTGCCGCGGCGGCCGCGCGCACGCGTGAGCTCAGCCGCCCGCTCGCTCCGGCCGCGCCGACGGCAGGCGCAGTCCGCGCCGAACCCCGCCCGCCGACACGCTACTCGCTCAGTTCGGGCGCGGTAGGCAGGCTGATGTTGCGGGCCATGGCCCAGAAACGCAGACCGGTGGTAGTACCTGCCGTCAGCAAGACCCGCATGGGTTCGATGATTTCGATCCCCGCCAGCGCCCAGTAGACGAGCCCGCCGAGTAAGGCGGCCGTGGCGTAAAAGCCGCCCTTGATGACAGCGGGGACCTCACGGACCAGCAGGTCGCGCACGACGCCGCCCCCGGTCGCGGTCAAGGCCGCCATCATCATGATGCCGATGGGGCCAAGCCCGAAGACGTGCCCTTTGGCGGCCCCGATGGCCGCGAAAACGCCCAGACCAATCGCGTCGGCTACCAGCACGCGATTCCACCGTCTCGCTAATGGTGGCGCCGATCGAAATACGATGGCACCTGTGACTACACAGACGATGAGATAGAGCTCGTCCTGGAAGACGGCGGGGGGCGTGGCACCCAGCATCATGTCCCGGATGATGCCACCACCGACCCCGGTGGCCGTGGCGAGCACCATGAAGCCGAGGAAGTCAAGTTGATGCCGATTGGCCTGCAAGGCCCCGGATGCGGCAAATACCACCGTGCCGGCGATATCCACGAGATAGAGCAGATCCATCAGACTCCGGCGAGTTCGCGTTGCTGGAGGTGAGCGACCAGAAACTCGTGCAGACTTTCAGCTGCCGAACCGGTGGCTTCGGTGCCACGGTACAGCCCGATGCGCGCTTCAAGGGGCTGGGGAAGCCCGGTCTCAGGGCCCAAAACATCCATATCGTCGGTTACGGCTGACTCAGCAATGATGCCGAGGCCGAGACCGGCCCGAATCGCCGCCTGCGTGGCAAGCAGGCTGATGCTCGAGAAGACCACGTCCGTTTCGATGCCGTTGTCGCCCATCTGCGTCATGGCCGCGCGACAACCGGCACATGGCGAATCCACTGGATCGATGATGACCGGCACGGGCCGCTCCTGGAGGAAGTCGGCTTCGACGCTTTGCGCCCACACGTAGGGCTCCGTCCAAAGCGGTGTCGCGGGGATCTCCGAGTAGGCCGTATTGGCGATGGCCAGGCAGAGGTCATTGGCCTGGATCATTCGGGCGAGCTCCCAACTGGTGGAGACCTCCAGTTCAATGCGAATCTCGGCGGCCAAGCGGCCGAAACGGGTCAATAGGCGCACCAGGCGGCCATGGGCCACCTCCTCCAACACACCCACCCGCACGGTTCCGCGCGCCTCGACCAAACTCAGCCGGGCCAGCGCCTCCTCATTGAGTTCTAGCATGCGCACGGCGTAGCCATGAAGTAGCCGGCCCGACTCCGTGAGCCTGGAAACCCGACCTGACCGATCAAAGAGCTTTGTGGAGAGCTGCTCTTCGAGCCGCTTTATCTGCAGGCTGAGTGCCGGCTGCGATCTGTACAGACGCTCGGCCGCCTCGGTGTAGCTGCCGGTCTCCGCGATGGTCACAAAGGAGCGCAATTGGTCGAGGGACAAGGACTCGATCATAAGCAAAGTTTATCGCGACGATGAATATTATTAATGAATCTAATTCTTAATGCGCCCATATGATCCCCTGAATCGAAACTGGAACCGCGCATGACCAAAGCTTTCCGCCTGCAACTGCTGGCCGCGTTCGCTGCCATCTACGTGATCTGGGGGTCCACGTACCTCGCAATCGTTTTCGCGATCGAAACCATGCCCCCGCTCCTGATGCTGGGCGCTCGGTTCGGCGTCGCCGGTCTCATCGTATACGCCTGGGCCAGGGCCAAGGGCATCGCAACGCCGACCCGGACGGAATGGAAGAATGCGGCCCTTGTTGGCACGATGACGCTGGCGGCAGGCACGGGCGCAGTGGCCTGGGCCGAACAGTGGGTGCCCTCCGGGGTGGCCGCGCTGCTGGTCACGACGGTGCCCATCTGGATGGTGTTGCTGGAGTGGCAGTGGAAGCGTGGCCCAATGCCGGCCCGCACGGTCTGGTTGGGTCTGGGTATCGGAGTCGCCGGCATCCTGCTCCTGGTCAATCCGGCTGAATTGAGCGGCGGCGACACCGGCATGCTGTATGGCAGCATCGCCATCCTGCTGGCTTCAATGGTCTTTTCGGCGGGCGCGATTCTCGGGAGGGATCGCGAGCTGCCGCCGCGGCCACTCATGTCGACTGCCGCCCAGATGCTGACGGGAGGCGCCTCGCTGACGCTGGCGGGGCTCCTGAGAGGGGAGTGGGCGGCGGTTGACGTGGCCGCCATCACCACGGAATCCTGGCTGGCATGGGCATACCTCATGGTCTTCGGCTCCATCATCGCCTACGGTTCCTTTGTCTGGCTCATGAAAAACGCCAGCCCGGCCCGCGTGTCGACCTACGCCTACGTCAACCCGGTGGTGGCCGTCATCCTCGGCTGGCTGCTCGGCGGCGAAGAGCTCGGGGGCCGCGTGCTCATGGCCATGGTGCTCCTGCTTAGCGCGGTGCTCCTCATCACGAGGTTCGGGGGCGGGCGCCGACGTCCGGGCGGACGCACGGCCCGCATCGCCCGGGTGCTCGTCAACAGAGGCGGAGCGATTCTATCGGCTTTTGCGCACAGCATGGACGCTCCGGCACGCTCAATGCCCAGACTGAGAGACTCACTCGTAGCGCTCGAACAGGTCCCCCTGCGGCCAGGCGTCCGTGCTGGCGGCCGCTTGCCAGAGCGTGCCTTTGAGGTCGCTGAAATAGCCGGAGCGGTCCTGCGGCCACGAGTTGAGCACGGCCGCGATGCAGACGGAGAATCGGCATCCCATGTACGATGAGGTCCCGGGCAACGCTCCGGTGTGCGAGAATTCGGCGCCGGAGCGTTCCCAGCCCATCGAATACCAGTACGCAGTCCCCCAATACATGCCAGGATGTGCGAGCATGGCCTCGCGCTCGGAGGGACCAATGACATCCCCGCGCATTCCCGCGCCGTCAACCGCAGTCAGGAACCGTACCAGGTCAACTGCCGACGACGTCCAGCCTCCATGGGAGTCCATCGCTTCCAGGTAGAAGCCTCCATACTGGCGTTGAACGCGGGCCTCGGTGGGCGGAAACACGGACGACACAAGGGGCGCTCCCTGGTAGTCGTAGTAGGTCGCCTCGTTCGAGCCGGAAACGCGAGATCTCCCCACCATCATGCTCTTGACCCCGGCCGGAGCGAGCACCGTGCGCCGCACGTGCTCCTCGTAGGGAGTGCCGGACACCCGCTCCAGGAGGCGGCCCAGCACCGCGTAGCCAAAGTTCGAATAGGCGTAGCTGCTGCCTGGTGGAAAATTCAGTGGTTCGCCGAGCATGTAGCGAACGACGATATCCGCGGCCGCCGGGGGTTCTTGCTGGAGCGCCCGGGCGGCCTGCACGGGAATGAACATGGGGTCGAAGCCTTTGTCCCTGTCCCATCCACCGAAGTGGTACAGCAGGTGCCGAATGGTGACCTGCTCCAGGTCCGGGTTGCGCGCATCGCCTGGAGCCGGCTCAAGATCGGGCAGGAAACCGAAAGCGGAATCGTCCAGCCTGATCGTACCCTCCGCAATCAGCTGCATCACGGCAACTGCCGTAATTGGCTTTGACAGGCTGGCGATGCGAAATCGAGTATCAGGCTCTACCCAGCGACCGGAAGGGATGTCGGCCAATCCGTAGCCACGTGCCAGCACCAGCCGCTCGTCCACGGTGACGGCCACGCCGGCGCCGGGAATGTCCCATTCCTTGAGCAGTCCAGGAATCAGGTTGTCGAATGCCGGCAGTCCATCGCCCGTCGAACGCGCCGGCTCCGGCTCCTCCCCGACACCCTGTGGGTCATCCAGACCCGGATCGGGGCCCGTAGAACTGCAGGCGACGAGCAGAAGAGCCAGTAGGAGGAGGAAGCCGCGCATTCCTGTAAGAAAGCACTGTGGCCCCTTCCACACCCCTGACTGTGAGTGTGCGGTCTCCGCCGATGCATCACCGGTCACATCGCAGCGCCTATCGGGTCAAATCCCGGATGACAGACTGCAACGCGCTCCGCAGGTCTTCCTTCAGCCAGTCGCCCCCGTGCCTACGATCTCGCAGAAGCCGGTCCAGGGACACGTCTTCGTAGTCCTGATCCCTGAGATCCCGCACCAGTCGACGGTCCACGCCGAGGATCTTCATGGCGACCAGCCTGTCTGCGGTGAAGTCGTCGAGGCCGAGCGCACTCATCTCGTCCAAATAATCCTGATCCACACGGTAGATCCGGAGTCGGATGGCCTGTTCCGGTGTCAGGCCGCGCAGTCCGAGCTCCCTCATTTCAGCGATGAACTCCGCGTCGACACGGTGAATGCGGAACGCGATGAGGTCTCCGGCTCCGATGTCCGGAAAGCCCATGTCATGAACTTCATCAACGTAGTCCGGGGAGACGCCATGGATGCGAAACGCGGTGTACTGGTCAGGATCGGATGGCCTGACGCCGCGCTCCTGCATCTCGGCAATGAAGTCCGGAGTGACGCGGTGGATGCGGAATCCGACGAGGTCATCGCCCGAGAGGTGGCCGAGTTTCAGACGCTGCATCCCGCGCACGTAGTCGGGAGTCACGCGATGGATCCGGTACGCTACCAGGTCGTCGGGGTCGAGTGACGTCAGTCCCGCGGCGGCCATCTCTTCCACCATGCCCGAAGAGACGCCGTGGATGCGGAAGGCAACCAGTTCATCAGCCGAGACATCCTTCAGGCCGGCTTCGGCCATTGACTCGACGAAGCCGGGGGTAACGCCGTGGATGCGAAACGCAATCAGTTGATCCGGCGATAGTCCGCGCAGCCCGGCCTCGTGCATGGATTCGACAAAGCCAGGGGTCACTCCGTGCACGCGGAAGGCTCGTCGTTGATCGGAAGTCAGCGTGCCCTGGGCCGCGACGGGCCAGGCAATGAGCGCACACAGGAGCAGGGTGGTAAGGCGCATGGCTGGAAGCAGGTTGGATATGCTAATTTGTTAGCACTACGGGAGGAATGCAAGGGGGTTGCAAGCCCCCTGCAACCGCGCTTTCCGGAGCCTGTGAGGCCCCGATTCGGCCTCTCCGATTCGCGGGGTTTCAACAGAATTCTGCGCAACAATCGCCAATTGCTGGCCGTCTATCCGGCAGTTGTCCCGACCGCACCTCTCCCCACGGGACGGTTTCCTGAAACCAATTCTTTGAATGATGCAGATGCAGAACCTGACGAGGTCCCTCCTGATGGGTCTCTTGCTCGTCCTGGCCGGCACCGCGAACGCCCAGTCGTTCGGTGGAGCAGTGGCTCTGACGGGAGACCAACTCCTCATCAGTCGCTCTTCTTCCGGCTCCGACATGGGTACCGTGTTCGTATTCGAGCGCGGGGCCGACGGAATGTGGACCGAGGGCGAGAGCTTCTCGGCCCCTGATGGCGCAGAGAGTGACAATTTTGGCCGCACGCTTGCCGCCACTGATGACCTTCTGGTAGTCGGTGCAACCGGCGCAAACGGTACCGTGGGCGCGGGATACATTTTTGAACGTAACGCCGACGGTGCCTGGGAACTGGGCTGGTCAGGCGTGCCTGAAGGTGTGGACGACGGGGACTATTTCGGTCGCTCGGCTGCTATCGACGGGGACTGGGTCTACATCGGATCTGCCGGACACCGTGCGAACTCCGGGGCAGTGTTTGCCTTCCGCAAGGGAGATGACGGCGCCTGGATGTCGCATTCGCGCATTGAGCAGCCGACGTTTCGCCCCAACGCCTACTTCAGCCTTGCCATGGCCGCGAGCAACGGCAATGTCGTTGTTTCCGCGCCCTTTGTAAGCGGAGGCCAGATTCATGCCTATCGCTACAACGAGGAGACCGATGCGTTCGACTACACGGGGCTTCTTTCGGGCGATGAGGGCCTGCAGTCCCAGGCGCTGGCCGTGCATGGCAATTGGGCCTTTGCGGGCGTGCCCGGCGCCAATGACGGCATCGGCGGCGTGCAGAGCTTCTGGTTTGACGCCTTCGCCGGCTCCTGGATCACGCGGGACATGCTGATGCCGTACGACGGTGTCGGCGGTGCGTTGGGTACGGCACTGGCCGTGGACGGCAACCAGTTGTGGGCTGGTGCTCCCGGCGCCGATGAAGGCAAAGGTGCCATCTACCGGTTCGAAATCGGTGTCGGCGCAATCACGGGTGCATTCCGCACCAGCCTGAACGACGCCTACGCGGCGAGTGGCGGTGGCGCCACGCTGGCGGTCTCCGGCGACGTGGCGGTGGCGGGCGCGCCTTCTGGCGGCCCCAGCGGACTGGTCTACGTGCTTGAGAACGACGGTATGTGGCGGGACGTGCAGATCCTGGGCAGCCAGTCCGGTATGCGCGCCATCACGGGCGGAGAAGTGCAGTGCGAGGACAACGTGGCAGAGGGGTATGACTGCGACAACATCGACCTGCTGTCCTTCCTGCCGGTGCACGAAGTCGGCGGTGGTGCAGGCTCCGGTTCTGGCGTCAAGGTCAACGACATCTGGGGTTGGACCGACGAGGAGACCGGACGCGAGTACGTGCTGCTCGGACGGATCGACGGCACCTCCTTCATCGACATCACCGATGCCTACAACCCGGTTTACCTGGGCAACCTGCCCATGACTGAGGGATCGACCGCCAATACCTGGCGTGACGTCAAAGTCTACATGGACCACGCCTACATCGTCGCAGACGGTGCCGGAGAGCACGGTGTGCAGGTGTTTGACCTCACCCAGCTTCGTGACGTCGATCCCGCCGAGGCACCGCTCGAGTTTGAAGAGACGGCCCGGTACGATGGCATCGCGAGCGCGCACAACATCGTCATCAATGAAGAGACGGGGTACGCGTTCACGGTCGGCAACCAGATGGGTGGCCAGACCTGCGGTGGCGGCTACCACATCATCAACATCCAGGAGCCGGCGAATCCGCAGTTTGCAGGTTGCTGGGGCCACGAGGGTACCGGCAACGCCGGTACGGGCTACTCGCACGATGCCCAGTGTGTGGTCTACCGCGGTCCTGACACCGACTACACCGGTCGCGAGATCTGCATCGGCGGCAATGAGAACTCCATTTCGATCGCTGACCTGACGGACAAGTCGAATCCGGTCGGCATCTCTTCCGCCAGCTACCCGAACGTGGCCTATACCCACCAAGGCTGGCTGAGTGAAGACCATCGATTCCTGTATGTGAACGACGAGCTGGATGAGATTCAGGGCGTCGAAGGCACCCGCACGCTGGTATGGGATGTGTCCGATCTGGACGAGCCCGTACTGGTCAAGGAGCACATGGGTAACAGCGCTTCCAGTGACCACAACCTGTACGTGCAGGACAACTTCATGTACCAGTCCAACTACGCGAGCGGGCTGCGCATTCTGGACATCTCGGATCCGGCCAATCCTCGCGAAGTCGGCTTCTTCGACACGACGCCGGGCCTGTCCAACGGACCCGGGTTCAGTGGATCGTGGTCCAACTACCCGTACTTCCCGTCGGGCACGATTGCCGTCAGTTCGGTGGGCGAGGGGCTCTTCCTCCTGAAGAAGCGCCAGATCGACACGTGACCTGATTCGCTCTCGCGGCGAGTTGAAAAGGGCCTCCGGGATGCTTTCCCGGAGGCCCTTTTTGCGTCAGTCCAGATCGGTCAGCAGTGCGTGATAGAACGCAACGGCCGGGGCCAATTGGGCCTCGGGGAGCCGTTCGTCGACCCCGTGCAGCAGAATCCCGTCTCTTGACGGGAAGACTTCGAATGGGATGAACCGGTAGATCCGGTCTGTCAGCGCAGCAAAATGCTTCGCGTCCGTGCCGCCGGTCGTCATGTATGGCGCGAGCACGACCGAGTCGCCGAATGCCGCGGAGACAGAGCGCACGATGTCGTCATAGCCGGGGCCTGAGGTTGGTGCCACGCCCACGGCCGGGCGTCCCGTCGCAGACGCTACAGTCACGTTCGGGTGCTGTCGCAGCGTGTGCTCCAAATGCGTCACGACGTCGTAGTCCGAGTCGCCCGGCATCAGCCGAAAGTTGATCACGGCGCGAGCCCGATCCGGGAGCACATTCGGCTTGGTGCCGGCATCCAGCATGGTAAACGCCATCGTCGTTCTAATCACGGCGTTGGTCGATGCCGAGCCTGCCAGCACGGCGCGAATCAGCGGGCCAAACAACCATTTGTTGGCAAAGAGCACTCGGTAGTGCAGCGGCATGTGGGGGGCAACGGCCTCGAAGAGAGCCCACGTCGCACCGTCCAGCCGGGCCGGCATCGGTTGTTCGGCGATGTCGTCCAGCGCGGCAGCAAGGTTGCTGATCGCCATCGAGCGCGGAGGAATGGAACTGTGCCCCCCGTCCCCGGAGGCTTCGAGAGTGATGTTCGCGTAGCCCTTTTCTGCAACTCCGACGACGGCCACAGGCCTGGTGACCCCTGGCACTGCGCCGTGCGTCACAAAGCCTCCCTCGTCGAGCACCCAAGCCGGCGCCACGCCCCGAGCGGCCAGGAGGGCGGTGATCGCAGCCATTCCGTGCTCGCCGCCGATCTCCTCGTCGTGCCCGAATGCCAGGTGCACGGTCCTGGCAGGAGTGAATCCCGACTGCACAAGGGACTCGACGGTTTCCAGGATCGCAACGAGCGATCCCTTGTCATCCAGTGTACCCCGGCCCCAGATCGTGTGCCCGTCCCTGTATCCCGAAAATCCGGGATGTGTCCAATCGTCCAGGGAATCCACGGGCACCACATCCAGGTGGGCCATGAGCACGACAGGTGGGAGAGTGGTGTCCTGGCCGGCCCACGTGTAGAGCAAACTCAGATCAGCTACTGTCGCACGATGCAGCGTGCGGTGCACCCCCGGCCACGCCCCCTCCAGGTAGGCATGCAACAAACGGAACGCGGCGGTATCCGCGGGCGCATCCTCCAGCGATACCGTCGGGATGCGAATCAGGCTGCTCAGGTGCTGCGCAGCAAGGGGGGCGTCGGGTGGTGGATCCGTTGCAGGGGCCTCAGGAACGTGCGGACGGAGAAGCAGGCCCCTGACCACGGCAACCAGCAGGACCAGCAGGAGAATGACGCCCAGCCCTTGTAATGCGCGTTTCATGCCTTCGGGGGATTGGGACTTAAGATCGTACCCCCACGTGGCCGATACCCCGTGAAAGCAATCCCGTATCGGCTATGAAACGCCAGGCCCTCACGCTGAACATTCTGCCCCTTCGTCCTCGCTGGACCCGCCTGATCGATCTGGTCAAGCCGGCCCATCAGCCCAAGTGGTGTGACGAATTGGCATGGTTCTGCTAGGCTAGTGGGTGGTCTGGCCCGCGGTCTGCAGGTCGAACCCCGTTAGCATCGCCGCTCCGCGAGCCCGCTGCTCCGGCGAGTTTGCGGCATACATCCAGAATCGTTCGTACCGGCCGGCGTTGAGGTAGGTCTGCATGGTCCCCTGGGACTTGTGCTCAGTGATCAGCCAGTTCACGACGATCTGGTAGTTGAGCCTGCCGTCCAGACCAAGTTTCTGCTCGCGGTCCAACGTGAAGGGCCCATCGTCCGAGAGCACCGTCTCGGGATAGCCTTCAAGGCCCCGGAATTCGATGTCGTCGCTATCCGAGCCTATGAGAGAGCCCACGAGCACGGGGCGCTCGTGCTCCGGCAGCGCCGAGGCGGCCCGGACGGCGAGGATTGAAGCGCCCTTGTGGTGGGCGTGGGTAGTCGGAATCGGGAGAAACGTGAGCACCATGTCATAGCCGCCGTCTGCCATGATTTCGGTGAGGCGCGTCGTCACCCAGTCACCGTCCCAGAGCTCCGTAAAGACGGAATCGACGTCCAGGATGCGGCCAGCGTCCGGTTGGTCGAGGAAGAAGTAGTTGCGGATCCCCACCACGTCGCCACCCGCCATCAATTCCTGCTTGCGGATCTTGGGCAGCACAGTCCTGGCCACATCCGGGTCGGTCAGGTTGAGCCCGTAAATGGGCTCGGCAAGTGTAGAAAAGCGGTATCCGCCAGCGCCGTCGGTGACGAGTGCCAGATCAACGGTCGCTCCGTGCTCTCGCACAGCCTTCCACATGGTCGCCGCAAACATGGCCTCGTCGTCGGGGTGGGCCGTCACTACAAGGATTGATGGAGCATCCTCGAGTGTGGCGCCGGGGGAGGCCAGAAGGGTGAGGGCTAGCGAGAGAAGGGTTAGCATCGGGCTGAATGCAGGTGGCCGCTGTGCTATGATACGTGAGCGAAGCGTGGGGCGTATCGCATCGCATCCGGCCCCGCTCCGCACACGAGCCGTATCCTTCGGCATCAGCATAGTGCAAGAACCCTGATCCGACTGGTGCTCAACCGTCCACGGCAGCCAGGAAATGCGACCTCGGTCAGGACTGAAGAGGTCCAGCTACCGGGTTACTGTTGCCGTCTGGTGGCAATGCTGGTCGGCCTTGCGCTCCTCGCCTCGGAGGCGTCTGGGCAAGCGTTCCGGTGGGCTGAGAGTTCCTACACAGCCGTCACATGGACCACGGCCGATGGGCTACCGATCGACCGGATAAACGACGTGGTGCGGACACCCGATGGCTACGTTTGGGCGGCCACGATTGAGGGGCTGGTGCGCTTCGACGGCGTCCGATTTCACACCTTCAACGGGGCCAATACCCCCGCACTGGAGACGAGCAGGCTGACCCTGCTCCACGTCGACAAACAGGGCACGCTCTGGATCGTGACGGAGAGGCTTTCCGTCATCCGCTACGACGACTACCGTTTCGAGCCGATCACGATAGAGGGGAAGCGGATCAGACTTACAGGTCCTACTCCCCACGTCTCCCAACGCATCCATGAGGATTCCGCTGGGGCCATGTGGTTCGCGACGCCATCGGGCGCCGTGAAAGTGAACTCGGACCAGAGCGTGCTCATGTCTCCAGGCTCCGGGAATGAGGGAGCCGTGTTGGGCATCGGCAGGGCTGTGGGAGGAGGTATCTGGATTTCGTACGAGGGTGGCACGGCGTATCTGCTCGGCGTGGGCGGGACTGTCCAGCGCTTCGGGGGGCAGAGCGGACTCGAGGGGTTCGTTTCACGGGTGTTCGCCGACTCCCTCGACCGTACCTGGGCGGCTGGTGAAGAAGGGATTTTCCGACTGTCTCAGGACGTGTTTCGCCCCGTCCTGGCCTCCGGCCTCCCAGTCGGAAGGGACTATCACTTTGCCACCACATTGACGAACGGCGATCCCTGGTTCGGGACAACGGGAGGGGCAGCGTTTCAACTCGAAGGGGACGAACTGCGGTACGTCCATCACGCCGACAGCATTCCTTTTGTCCGCGCGCCCGCGCCCGGGTCGGTTTTTCGCGGTTATGCGGACTGGCAGGTCCTGGCCGACGGGAGCACTATCGATGTTCTGCACAACAGGACCCCTGTCTACTCTTTTTCCGGGAACATCAACAACATGTGGTCGGGGGAAGCGAATGACGCATGGATTGCCTCGGACGGCGGTTTGATTCACCTCGCCCCGGCTCCGGTATCCGTAATCGATCATCCAGACAGGGATTCAGGCGGGGGATCCGCAAATGTCTACCCGCTGCTTCAGGACTCCAACGGCACCATCTGGGCCGGGCACCTCTGGTACGAGTTGCTCCGAATAGATGCGCAGGGCATAGAGGTTTGGGGTGTCGAGAACCGCGGCGTGGACGCAGGACACCCCTGGTCGCTCTACGAGGACTCCAGCGGGAGAGTGCTCGTAGCCGGGACGGGTGTCTGCAAGCTTCATCCGGGACCGGTCGAGTGCCCTCCCGATGATCTCCGGCCCCCCTCCATTGGAGGAATCCGGGTCATGTGGGAGGACGCCTCGGGTCGTTTCTGGCTTGGCGGCGAAACGGGGATTGCCCTGCGAGAAAATGGTGCCTGGCAGCGCTTCGGTGATGACACGGTTGGCATCTCGAACGCCTGGATCCGCGCAATAGAGGAAGACTCGAACGGCGCTCTGTGGTTTGGCACTAACGGGGGAGGACTGCTCCGGTACCGCGGCAACAGCTTCGAGTCGTTTTCCCGGTCCGATGGTTTCTGCAGTGATTTGGTACGGGATCTTTTCTTCTCTCCCGACGGGGCGTTGTGGGTCGCTACGGAGGACCGAGGACTCTGCCGCATCGCCAACCCGCTGGATCCTGTTTCCGAACTGGAGATCGGCATTGTCGGCACTCCGCAGGGACTGGGCTACGATGGGGTACA
Organism: Rhodothermales bacterium; assembly: GCA_017643395.1. Taxonomy (NCBI): domain Bacteria; kingdom Pseudomonadati; phylum Rhodothermota; class Rhodothermia; order Rhodothermales; species Rhodothermales bacterium. The sequence goes on from JAEPNP010000007.1 coordinate 104,331, forward strand.
TGCCGTAACGCTGGATGCCCAAGGACGCCTTTGGATGAGCACAAACAGTGGCATCGGCCATGCGCGCCTGGCGGAACTCACGGAGGTGGCGCTCGACCCGACGTTGGGTGTTCGGTATGTGGCGTATGACGAGCGGGACGGCATGCGCAATCGCGAGGCTAATGGAGGCGTGCAGCCGGCCTCGTTGACCGCCCGAGACGGCACCGTCTGGTTTCCCACCCAGCAAGGCCTCGCGGTCGTCGACCCGGCGCAGGTGAAGTCGACGCCCTGGGCGCCCGTGCTCATCGAGACCATTACCGCGCCCGACACCACATTCTATCCTTCCGATGAGATTCGCCTGACCGCCGAGCAGACTGACGTCGCGGTCAGCTACACCTACCCCCGTTTTCGCAAAGCTGAGGACCTCGCTTTCCAGTATCGGCTTCTTGGCCACAGCGATTGGATTCATGTCGGCTCGGAACGCATCGCACGGTTCTCCGGGGTTCCTCCTGGGGAGACGACATTTCAGATTCGCATCGCGGAAGGGCAGCGGGGGGCTGAAGAATCCGTGACCTCGGTTTCCATATATCGCGAGCCCCGGTTTCGGGAGACCCGCTGGCCCTGGCTGCTTGGGTTCCTCTTCGCGGTGGCGCTGGGCGCAGTGGGAAGCTCAGCCCGGAACACCCGGCTTCGCCGCCGCGCAGAGCGGCTTGAACAGGAAATCCAGCATCGCACGAAGGACCTGCGATCCGCTCTGGACACGGTGGCGGTCCAGGCAGAAGAGCTTCGTTCGTTGGACGAGGCAAAGTCCCGGTTCTTTGCAAATGTGAGCCATGAGTTGAGAACGCCGCTGACGATGATTCTCGGGCCCCTCCGTGGTCTGCTGGAGGGGCGGTATGGAGGAGTCTCCCCCGATGCGGGAGCGCAGCTGGAGGTCATGCTTCGAAACAGCCGGCGGCTGCTTCGGCTCGTAAATCAGATACTCGACCTCGCGGAACTGGACAGCGGACATCTCGCAATTGACGCAAAGCCGCATGACTTATGTCGCTTTGTGGAGCAGCTCACGGAAGCGTTTCAGGGAGCCGCGACCTCCAGGGGCCTGGATCTAACCCTTGACTCGTCCGGACCAATCGAGGTGCCGTTCGATCCTCAGCACCTGGAAGTGATACTCCTGAATCTCATCTCCAACGCCATCAAATTCACGGCCCCGGGAGGAAGGGTTCAGATTCGTCTTGCCATCAGGGGAGGTAACGCTCTCATGGAGGTAATCGACACGGGAGACGGCATCGCGCCGGAGTCCCTGCCAAAGGTGTTCGACAGATTCTATCAGGAGGAAGGCTCACCCGGCACCGGAATCGGGCTCGCGCTGGCAAGGGAACTGGCCCGTCTGCATGGCGGCGAGCTGACGGCAGAGAGCGAGGAGGGGCGCGGATCGACGTTCACCGTCTCGCTGCCGGGAGCGCTCTCCGAGGTCACGAAGGGCACCACAGTCCCGGCCTCCGATCCGATCGACTTGGGTCCCAATCCCGCGGCGAGGGGATCTTCGGCGGCATCCGAGACCACGGATGACGAAGTACCGACCATTCTGGTCGTGGAGGACAATCCGGATCTGCGGGCGTACCTGACTGAACTGCTCGAGCACGAGTATCGTGTTCTCCTGTCCGCGGACGGCGACGAGGCATCTAAACTCGTGGCAAGAGTGCTACCCGACCTCATCCTGTCCGATGTCATGATGCCCGGGATGGACGGGGTTCAGTTGAGTCGCTCGCTAAAGACAGATCGCATGACCGCCCACATCCCGGTTATACTGCTAACGGCCAAAGCGTCCCGAAGAGACGCGTTGGAGGGTTTGCGGGCTGGGGCGGACGACTATATCGCAAAACCCTTTGATCCGGAGGAGCTCCTGGCCCGGCTGCGAAACCAGCTCCGAACGCGGAAGAGCTTGCGGGCCAGGTACCAGGGCGACTCCAAGCCCATCCTGCGCGACATGGACCGGTCAGACGGGGGACTGGTCGCTCAATGCGAGGCTTACGTACGTCGGCGAATGGCTGACCCGAGCCTGACCGTGGAGGGACTGGCAGAGGCGCTGAATCTGACCTATTCAACACTCAATAGGCGCCTGGCTTCCGAAGCTGGCGTTAAAGCCACTCAACTCATCCGCAGGGTACGGCTCCGGGAGGCGGCAACTCTCCTCGAGGAAGGTGCGGGTTCAGTGACCGAAGTTGCCTACGGAGTCGGGTTCAATACGCTCTCGTATTTCGCCAAGTGTTTCAAGGATGAGTACGGGGTTCTTCCTTCGACCCATATGGGCACGGGGAAGCGAAAGTAGGCGGTCAATAGGCCCACGTTCGGGCCGCGAGATGCGTTTGCAAGTTCTGTTGCAACGATTGGCAGTTTCGTGACAGATGCCGGTTGGCGGGCGCTGTAGGCTGGTTCAGCGCTCACCTACACCACGTCCAATGACGGATCCGCTTCCCCCTGCCGTAACGCCCCCTGCTAGAACGGGTCGTCGCTCCCAGGCCCTCGAGAACGAACTGGCGGAACTCGAGTCGCTCGCAGATGCCCGCACCGCTCAGGACCGGGAGAACCGAGGACCGAGGGACAAACAATCCTCTTCGATTCAGGAGATGGACCGCCCCGGCCACAAGTAGCCGCTCTCGGGAAGCCGTCCGAGCTCCAGATGCGCCAACCCGGCGCCCTCAGCCACCACTATGCCATCCGAACCAGCGATGCAAAATTCTGCCCATATCCCAAACTCGGTTCAGTGTTTGTCAGGTGCGAAGGACACCCGCAGAACGTCGCACGATGGCCGATGGGCGATGTGCGTAGTCCTGCTAACATGCCTGGCCGCAGCGCCGGATGCAGCTGCGCAGGTCTCTCTGGCCTCCAACGAGACAGTTGGGGGACCATTGGTCGGTGCCGTGGTGGGGCAGTCGTTTCAGCCGACCAGTTCGGGAATCCTGACGTCGGTGCAGCTGAAGTTCCTCCTCCCTACGGAGGGTTCGGACCAGTTTGCTGTCTATGATGGCGAAGCGGTGGGGGGTACGCCGCTAGCCTCAGGAAATTTGCTGCCAGGTGTAGCTGGCACCTTCGAATCGTTTAAGACGGTCGCGGAGTTTTCCCCCGGGATTCCGGTGACCGCGGGGAAAACATATACCATCACGTTCACGGGAGACCTTTTTCCGCTCAGTCCAGTCGGAGATTTCTACCCACAGGGCAAGGCCTACCTTCCTTCCGGATTCCTCGCGGGAAACGATTTGGCATTCAATATCCTGGGCACGCCCAACGAGGCCCCAACCTTAACCGGGGCACCCTCCGACGTGTCGTTCACGGAGGACACCCCAGGCCAGCTGGACGTTTCCAATCTGGTGGTAGCGGACCCGGAAGACGACAACGTCACACTAACTCTGACTGCATCCGAAGGCACCTTTGCCGCACCTGGAGATGGTTCCATCATTCGCGTGAGTGCGACTCTGGTCAGCCCAACCGTGGTGACACTGTCGGGTACACCGGATGATGTCACCAGCTACCTCGAGACCAGCGTTTTCGACTGGACGCCTGCCCCTGACGACTATGGCGAGGACAGCTCCACCATCGAAGTGGTAGCAAACGACGGCAGTTCGAATTCAAACGTCTTTATCATCAATGTCGATATCACGCCCGTGAACGACCCCCCGACGGTCGCGGGGCTCTCCGCGGACGTCACAATCCTAGAGGATGCAGAGACAGGCATCCTGCTCGGCGGCACCATTACCGACGCTGATGGCGACGAACTTACTGTGATACTGACGGCCAGCGCCGGTGCGTGGTCCGCCCCCCTTAGCGGGACAGACATAGGGTCGGGCGTCACGGCCACCAAGGTGAGCGATACCGTAGTCTCGTTGGTCGGGTCGCCGGCAGACATTACGACTTACCTCGCGCACACTACTCCGCCACCGCCGAAGCTCCAGTACACAGGAGATTCTGACGCCATCGGAGTTGGCGCCGCGACAATCACCATCGTTGCGAGGGACAGCAATGGATCGGGTGATGTTAATCTCGGCTCTGTCAACGTCAACATCACGGCCGTCAACGACCCACCATCGTTTACCGAAGGGGGCGACATCACCGTAAACGAGGACTCTGGGCCCTATTCGGCGACCTGGGCGACCGACCTGGTAGCAGGTCCGCCCGATGAAAGCGGGCAGTCTCTCAACTTCCAGGCAACCTCCACCAACCTCGAGCTCTTCAGCGTCGCACCAGCCCTCAGTTCCGACGGCACGTTGTCCTTCACCCCGGCCCCCGACGCAAGCGGAACTGCTGTTGTTACGGCTACCCTTTCAGACAATGGGGGGACCGACAGTGGAGGCGATCCTGATGCGGCGCCTGTCAGCTTCTCGATCGAAGTCCTTGAGGTCAACGACGCCCCCTCAGTTACACTTGGCCCTGATATCACCGTGGCGGAGGACTCGGGCGACACATTCCTTTCCGGCTGGGCCACGGACGTCAGCGCGGGGCCGGCCAACGAATCCGGCCAGGCAGTTTCTTTTGACGTGTCGACAGACCACTCGCTATTCAGTGTAGCGCCACAGCTCTACAGTGATGGTTCCATCAACTTTGTGCCTGCGGAGCATGCTTTTGGGACCGCCACGGTCACGGTAACCGTCCGTGACAGCGGACCGAAGGACGGCGATAATGTCAACACCGCGGGGCCGCTGACCTTCGACATCGTCATTACCCCGGTCAACGACGATCCCGCGATAACCGGGCTGCCTTCGGAGGTGGCCGTCGTAGAGGACACGGCAAGCCCGCTAGGGTTGGGATCGGCAAGCTTCGAAGACCCGGACGGCGAGGACATTACGGTCACACTGACGGTCAGCGCCGGCACATTCGCGACCCCTGGAGACGGCTCCGGGGTGGGAGCCGGGGTACAAGCGACCCTTGACACCGCGACATCGGTGCGCCTTGTCGGATTGCCCTCCGACATCAACTCCTACCTGGATACCGCCTCCAACCTCACATACACAGGACCGCCGGATGTGAACGGGTCCGCCGCGGCTACCCTATCCATCGTAGCAAACGACGGTTCGGGCGCGGGCGATCTGAATCTGGCGACCCTCGACATCAACATCGCTTCGGTCAACGACGTGCCCGCCGCGACGGGCCTGCCGTCGGATACGACTGTTCCGGAAGACTCGGAGGCCAACATCGACCTTAGCGGGACCGCGGTCGAGGACGTCGATTCTAACTCAATCACGGTGACGCTGACGGTAGACCGTGGCACGTGGTCCGCGCCGGCATCCGGCGCCGGCATTGGTGCCGGGGTGTCTGAGGCGTTGCTCAGTGGGTCAGTCCTCACGCTTTCCGGCGCTCCGGCCGACATCAGTTCCTACCTCAGTACGCCTTCGCACGTCCGGTACACAGGGGCCGCAGACTCAAATGGAGAGGACGCCGCGGTCATTGGGGTCGCCGCCAATGATGGGGACGGCTCCGGGAGTGTAACGCTGGGTAGTGTGAACATCGACATCACTGCCGTAAACGATCCGCCCAGCTTTTCGGCGGGTTCCGACCTGATCGTTGGGGAGGACTCCGGCGCGCAATCCGTTCCGAACTGGGCGACAAGCATCCGCAGTGGTCCTGCAAACGAAGCCGACCAGACGCTGACGTTTTCGCTCTCGTACGACAACTCGAGCCTGTTTTCCGCCGGACCGGCCATCGATGGGGACGGCATGCTCACCTACACCCCGGCCGACGACGCAAACGGTTCGGCGACCGTGACCGTGACGCTGTCGGATGACGGCGGGACCAGCGACGGTGGGTTGGACACGTCGGCCCCGGAGAGCTTTACGATCACGGTAACTCCCGTCAACGACCCGCCGACGATCACCTTGGACGCGAACCCGGCCGTGTTGGAAGAAACAGGCGCCGTACTCGCCGGATGGGCCACAGGCATCAGCCCCGGACCCGTAGACGAGGCGTCGCAGTCGCTTTCCGTGATCGTCACTGCGGCGAACACGGCGCTGTTTCAAGAGCAGCCTGCCCTGGACCTCTCCACCGGGACGTTGACGTTCAGCCCAGCGCCCGACCAGAACGGGACCAGTGAGGTTTCCCTGGAGCTTTCCGACAGCGACGGAGCATCCACGTCCGAGACGTTCACCATTGAGGTTGTTCCTGTCAACGATGCCCCATCGTTCTCGCCGGGTAACGACCTGACGCTCCCGGAAGACGCGGGTTCGCAGTCCATCACGGGATGGGCATCTAACGTTTCTTCCGGTGCCGCGAATGAGGCCACTCAGTCGCTCAGCTTCCTGGTCATCGCGTCCAACCCGGCGCTCTTCTCCGAGCTACCAAGTCTCGACGTCTCAGGCGCGCTGACCTTCATTCCTGCTGCCGACGCCTCAGGAGTGTCTACGGTCGGTCTGCGACTCCGTGATAACGGCGGCACGGACAACGGTGGTGTGGACACCAGCGAGTCCGCATCGTTCACAATTACCGTGTCCCCAATCAACGACCCTCCGGTCCTGACTCTTCCCGGCCCGCAGTCAGTGGATGAGGACGGAGCGCTGGTCATCAACGCGTCGGTTCAGGACGTCGATTCGGCATCACTCACCGCCCGTGTAGCCGCCACTTCCTCCCTGGAGCTGGCATCCACCAGCGGAATCACCATCTCTGACGGAGCGTCGGGATCCTCGTCGGTGTCTTTCTTTGGCTCTCCGTCCTCAGTAGCCAGGGCGCTCGCTTCCATCACGTACCGACCCGACCCGGACTTCGTCGGTGAAGGTTCTCTGTCTGTCTCTGTTTCGGACGGCCTGGAGACCATCTCCGGGACCGTGCCGATCACGGTCATATCCGTTAATGACGCGCCGATCGCGGTGCCGGATGAGGCCTCCACGTTTTCCGGAGAGTCGATCGTGGTCCGTCCGCTGCGTAACGACTCCGATCCGGAGGGCGATCCGCTCTCCGTACTTTCCATCGGCCAGCCATCCTCCGGGATCGCGACACTGAACCCGGACTGGACGGTCAGCTACCTGGCTCCGGCGGATCTGGACGCGCAGGTCGAGATCACCTACGTCCTGTCCGACGGCTCCGATACCACGCAGGGTATCATTACGGTGCGCGTCAACGGCCCGGGGCCAGACGGAGACGGCATCGCCGGCTTCGTCGAAGCCGGCGCACCCAACGGAGGAGACGGCAACGGCGACGGGCTCCCGGATGCCGAGCAGCGAAACGTAGCGTCCATCCCGGTGGCGACGGGCGACTTAACGGGCCAATTCCTGACGCTCGCCACCGAGGCCAATCTTTCGTTTGAGCAGGTGTTGTCCGACGAGATTCCGGATCCCGAGAACGCTCCTGCCGACGCTGCCTTCCCGGTGGGGCTGGTGTCGTTCACCGTCAGCAATCTTGAGGTAGGTCAGTCAACCGTAGTGACGGTGATTCTGCCACGTGGGGCGACAGTGGTTTCCTGGTACATGTACGGACCTACAAGTGTCAATCCGGCACCGCACTGGTACGAATTCGACTGGGACGGCAAGACCGGGGCTGTAATTCACCCCGAAACCGCCTCGGATCCGCCCAAGGTTGACCTTCACTTCACCGATGGCCTTCGCGGGGACCACGACCTCCTCGCCAACGGCATCATTGTCGATCCGGGAGTTCCAGTCTTCAAGCAGAACTCGCTCCCGCTCACAGCAGCCGATACGGCGACAATGGACGAGGACACCTCAACCACGGTGTTGCCGTTGGCGAACGACACGGACCCCGACGGGGACACTCTCATTCTTCGGTCCATCTCGACAGCGAGCAGCGGGACAGCCGTCATGAAGGCGGATGGCTCCGTCACCTACACGCCCAAGCCCGACTTTTTCGGCTCCGACCAGATTGTGTATCGGGTATCGGACGGGTTCGGCACCTCGGTGCAGTCGACCATCAGCTTTGTTGTGGAGGCGGTGGAGGACCAGCCCGTTGCAGTGGCCGACTCGGCAGAGACGACTGAGGATGCCAGCGTCACGATTCCGTTCCTCGGTAACGATTACGATCCAGATGGGGATCACTTCTACCTGGCGTCCCTTGACGACCCCCAAAATGGTCGGGCGGTCTTTGTCGGTCAGCATAACTTGGTGTACATCCCGAATCCGGACTTTGCGGGCACGGATACATTCACCTACTCCATCGCCGACCGGCCCGGAGTCGCGGTGGTCGGCACGGTCACCATCACTGTGCGGGCCACCAACGACGCGCCCGTCGCGGTGGCAGATTCGGTGCAAACGTCCGAGGACACGCGCCTTGTGGCTGCCCTGCTTCTTAACGATCTCGACGTCGATGGGGACACGCTCCGAGTGACGGCGGTCTCACAGCCTGCTCACGGTGCGACAGTGATCCAGGCGGATGGAACCGTTTCTTACGTTCCCAATGAGGACTTCTTCGGTAGCGACCGATTCACGTATGTGGCGGGGGACGGTCAGTCAGAATCGGAGGAGACAGCGGTCATTGTAACAGTCTCCCCCGTAAACGACGCTCCTGTGTTTGAGGCACAGCCTCTCTCGGGGCCGGGAGGACCCATCGTATTGGCGGCCAACACGTTCGAGTTGGCCTACCTGGACGCGACCGATGTGGACGACAGGGCTCTTGTGCATGTATACGAGTTGGCGTCCGGGCAAGACTTTCTCGAAGTGTTGTTGAGCCGGGAAGCATCAGGAGGCCAAATCCGTCTGGATGCGGACACTGAGCTGATTCCCGTTCTTGAGGCCGCGGGTTTGTCGGTTTCCCAGGACATTACCGTCTATCAACGCATGACCGCTACCGACCCGGCAGGTGCCCGGGCAGTCTCAGAGCCGGTGGAAGTGACCTTCGCCCGGGGAACCGCAACCGGTCTTGAAGAGGTCGATGTCCCGCAGGATTACTACCTGAGTGGCAACTACCCGAACCCGTTTAATCCGTCCACCACGCTGGTATTTGGCCTACCCGAAGCCACTCTGGTCAGGGTGGAACTCTACGAACTCACCGGCCGTCAGGTCAGCACGCTGCTGCACGAAACACTCCTGGCAGGTCACCACAAAGTTCCGGTGAGGCTCTCGGGTCTCCCCACGGGTGTTTACCTGTACCGCCTGGTTGCCGGAGAACGGGGCTTCTCCAGGCTCTTGCATCTGGTGAAATAGTCCGGGGTCTCGTTGGAGGCTCCGGCTAGCGACGGTGCCGATGTGCTGTCGAGGGGCGGCCCCCTGGATCTGATCCGGGGGGCCGTATCCCATTATGCAGGTGGCCGCTGGCCCATGATACGTGTAAATTGTCAGGCTGAATCAGGAGAGCCTTGGAGCCAAGCGACAACATACGGGAAGCCGGACGCCGCCTGGCCCGGGACATGCGGGCCATCAGGACGGAGCGCAGGATATCCACGGATGCCGTAATCCGCGCCACCAAGGCCGCGCCGAACGTGGTGAGCGAGTTCGAGAGCAACGCGCTCATCGGCAACCCGATGTACAACCGGGTCTATCTGCGTCTCTTTGTGCGTGGCTACGCCGAGGTTCTCGGTATCAAGCCGGACGATGCGCTTGCTGCCGTGGACGAGGTCATGGAGGGTCGGTACACGGACGGCTTGGCCCGAACCTACCTGAAGGAGTACGACAAGGCTCAGGCCGTCGAGCCTGAGCCCCTGCCAGAGCGCACCGAGCCATCCAAGCCGGCAAAACCGGAGATTCCCGAGGACCTGATCGAGGCTTCGGTACCGATTCCTCCAGCACCGCCCTCGCAGGAGTCCGTGGAGGATCTGCCGGGCGTGGAGGTGTTTGAGCCTCCCGGCAGCACGAAAACGCAGGAGAAATCAGGTTCGCGAGTCCCGCCCGCCGCTGCAAAGCCCACCGTTGCAGCCGCGGAGCGGACTCGTGGACCGAAAGTGTTGCTGCCGGACGCCGGGGACGTGGCCAAGTGGATCGGCGCGGTGCTGGGAGCAGCTGTTGTGGCCTTCGCTGCGTGGTATCTCTGGCCACGCGGCGTAGAGGAGGCGAGCGTGCCGCAGGTGGCTCAGGACACCACCAGGGTGCAGATTCCCGTTCTTCCACCGCGCATTGTTCTGCCTGACACGGCCGACTTCTTCCTGATCGCGGCTCGTGATACGCTGAATCCGATCCGGTTGACCGCGGCCCAGGCTCTGGTGGACAGCCAGTGGTACAACATGGGCGTGCGCACCCCGGTGTGGGTAGAGTTCGGGGATACGCTGCAGGTTCGCGTGACGGACAGTCTGGCCGTCGAACTGCATGCGAACGATGTGGATGTCGTGGTCGCGGGCATGACCATGCCCGTTCGACTCCAGCAGAACGGCCGACGGTTCGTGCTGTATAAAGCAGACGTCCAGGCCCGGCTGGATTCTCTCCGCCAGGCGCGTGCCTTGCCCACTGGATGAGCGCAACCCTGATTGCCGAGACACGGAGCCTTCTGGCCGCCCTTCAGCCGGACGTGCCCGACAGGACGACCGCGGACCTTCAGGCGGCCGCCCTGCGACGGGTTCTGAACGCGCATGCGCGCCGGTACTATGTCCTGGATGACCCGCTGATTACCGATGGGGAGTACGATCGGCTGATTCATTACCTCCGTCGACTGGAGGCCGAGTGGCCGGAGCTGCTTACGGCTGACTCCCCGACGCATCGCGTGGGCGGTGAGGCGCTGTCGGCCTTTGAGAAAGTGCGGCATCCCGAGCCTATGCTGTCGCTCGGCAATGCCTTCGACGCCGACGATCTGCGGGCCTGGTATACCCGGTGTCGCAAGGGCCTCGGACTGGAAGAGGGTGCGCAGCTCGCGGTCACCTGCGAGCTCAAGATTGACGGACTCGCCGTGGCGTTGACCTACGCACACGGCATCCTGGAACGTGCCGCCACGCGGGGGGACGGAGTCGTCGGAGAGAACATCACGGCCAACGTGCGCACGATCGGTGCTATTCCCTTGCGACTTTCGGGCGATGCGCCTGCGCTGGTCGAGGTCCGCGGAGAGGTGTACTTCCCGCTCACGGGCTTTGCCAAACTGAACGAAGCGCAGGCCGCAAAGGGCGAGCGTGCGTATGCAAACCCGCGAAACGCCGCTGCCGGCAGTCTGCGCCAGTTGGATCCGAAAATCACGGCGACGCGCCCACTGTCGTTCTTTGCATACAGCGTGGGTCCGTTTCAGGGGCATATGCCTGAATCCCAGTCGCTGACGTTATCCAAACTGGCGGCGCTGGGGATGCCCACCAACGAACACGCGACACGATTCGACCAGATCGAGGAGGCCGTGGCGTATTGCGAGCGTTGGGCCGAACACCGGGACAGCCTGGATTACGAGATCGACGGCGTGGTCGTGAAGGTGGACGACTTCGCTGCCCAGCAGGCGCTCGGCGCGGTTTCTCATGCCCCGCGGTGGGCGGTGGCCTTCAAGTTTCCTGCGCGCGAGGCGACTACCATCCTGCGTGACATCGCCGTCAATGTCGGGCGCACGGGGGTGATCAAACCGGAAGCCGTGCTCGAACCGGTTGGAATTGGCGGGGTCACGGTGTCCCAGGCGACCCTGCACAACGAGGACTACATTCTGTCGCGCGACATTCGCATCGGCGACACGGTGGTCGTCAAACGGGCGGGAGACGTCATTCCAGCTGTGGTTGGACCTGTGCCCGGCGCCAGGGACGGGACGGAGCGCATATGGAGCATGCCCGATCGCTGTCCCGTCTGCGACACGCCACTCGAACGCCTGGAGGGCGAAGCCGACTACTATTGTGTCGCCTCCGATTGTCCTGCTCAGTTCATCCGCCTTGTCGAGCACTTCGTGTCACGCGGGGCCATGGACATCGAGGGGTTCGGTACCAAGTTGTCCATCCAGCTGGTCGAATCCGGGCTTGTTTCGACACTGGATGACATCTTTCGCCTTCAGATGGAGGATCTCCTGCAGCTGGAAGGTTTCGCCGGACGCAAGGCCGAGAATCTGTTGGCAGGCATCGACGCCGCGAGGCACCGCACCCTGGCTCGGCTCATCTTCGGACTTGGTATCCGGCATGTCGGCAAGACGGTAGGCGAATTGCTCGTTTCCGTCTTTCCCGATATGCAGGCTCTGGGGGAGGCAACGGTGGAGTCGCTGGTAGCCGTCGACGGCGTCGGAGCGGTCATCGCCCAGAGTGTGGTGGACTGGTTCGCGCGCCCGCACAATGTGGAACTGGTTGACGCACTGCGAAGCCTGGGCGTCAATACCACCCGTCTGCCGGAGGAAGCCCCGGCCGAAGGCTCAGATGCCAGCGACCTCGCCGGCAAGACGTTCGTCGTGACCGGCACACTCGAAGGCATGTCCCGGTCGGACGCCCAAAACGCCATCAAGGCGGCTGGCGGAAAGGTCACGGGATCGGTCAGTCGAAACACGGACTATCTGGTGGTTGGCGCCAGTCCCGGCTCCAAACTGCAGAAAGCGGAGGATCTCGGGGTGCAGGTCTTGAACCAGGCGGCGTTTCAGGCGCTCATTAAGGCATGACGGGCATCGATTACGCGGTGATCGCAGTGTACCTGCTTGGCGTTGCTGCGCTGGGAATCCGCATGAGCGGTCGACAGGCCTCGGCAACGGACTACTTCCTGGGTGGGCGGGACTTGCCCTGGTGGGCGGTTTCCTTCTCGGTGGTGGCCACCGAAACCAGTACGCTCACGGTGATCGGCATTCCGGCCGTGGCCTACGGCGGCTCGCTGACGTTCTTCCAGCTGACGTTCGGCTATATCCTGGGCCGGGTGCTCGTCGCCTGGCTGTTCCTGCCCCGGTATCTGTCCGGGTCCATGAGAACGGCCTACGAGTTCCTGGGCGACCGCTTCGGCGCGGGTGTGCGCTCGCTTGCTTCAGGCACGTTTCTCATCACGCGCCTGCTTGCGGATGGAGTCCGTCTCTTTGCCACCGCAATCCCGGTGAGGGTGATGTTGCTCTCGGCCGGTCTCGATGTCGGATATCCGGTCATCATCGGCACCATTGCGGTCGTGACCACGGTCTACACGCTGATCGGCGGACTGAAGGCGGTTGTTTGGGTCGATGTGGTTCAGATGATCCTCTATCTCGGCGGCGCGGCCTTTGCCCTGGTTCTGCTCTCCGGTCAATTGCCAGCCGGCTGGTGGGAATCGGCCCGGGAGGCCGGCAAACTGGTTACCATAGACGGGGGAGAAGGACTGCTGAGCTGGCTGCTCTCCCCGTACGTCTTCCCGACGGCCGTCATCGGGGGCGCCATTTTCTCGATGGCCTCTCATGGCACGGATCACCTGATTGTGCAACGTCTCCTGGCGTGCCGAACGCTTGCCGACAGCAGAAGGGCACTGATCATGAGTGGTTTTGTGGTCATGGCTCAGTTCGCCGCCTTCCTCGCAGTCGGCCTGCTGCTCTGGGGCTACTACGAGGGGGCCACCCTGGAGGCCTTGGGTCTGTCGAGGGGCGATGAGGTCTTCCCCAAGTTCATCGTGGAAGGCATGCCTCCAGGCATCTCGGGCCTCTTGCTGGCAGGTATCATCGCGGCTGCCATGAGCACGCTGTCGTCCAGCCTCAACGCGCTGGCGTCTTCCACGGTATTCGACATTCTGGGATGGGTGCGACGAGATCGATCACCCCTGGATGCAGATTCAGAACTCCGCATATCGCGCTGGGCGACATTGGGTTGGGGCCTTGTCTTCATCGTCTTTGCCAACCTGTTTCGGGACCAGCAGAACCCGGTCGTGGAACTGGGCTTGGCCATCGCCTCCTTCACGTATGGGGGACTGCTCGGTGCCTTTCTCCTGGGCATGTGGAATGATCGGCCCCGGGCTGCCGATGCGGGCGTGGCGCTTGTCGGCTCCGTCATCTTGATGACGCTCATCATTTTCGGCGTCTGGTACGGTCCGGAGGGGTGGACCTGGGCGTTCAGGCCTGACGCGGCTGCCCTGGGCTTGCGCTCGATCGCATGGCCGTGGTACACCGCCATCGGGGCGGCCCTCACGCTTGGAATCGGATCCTTGACTGCCCTGCGGCATAGGTGAGCGCCATGGCGTTGTTCAAGCGAGACCCCAAAAAGGCCCGACGGGCCAAGGCCCCGGTGGTTCGTCTCGAGGGAGTCGGCGCTGAGGAGCAGAAAGCCCGTCGCCGGGCGCAGTACCGAAAGACGAGCATATTTCTGGCGCTCGTCGTGCTGACGGTGCTCGCGTTCGTCCGTGGTGGCACGGTCAAGCAACAGGTTACCGAGGGCGATGTCTGGCGACAGGACAATTTGTCGGCGCCGTTTGATTTCGCGATCGAGAAGCCTGCTGCGGTGCAGGCGGCCGAGCAGGAAGAGGCGCGCACAACCACGCCGCCCGTCTTCAATCTGGATCCCGAGTACCTGCGGGATGCCCGGGAACGCAGCGATACGCTGCTTGCCCGCATAGAGCGCGCACTCGAGGCCCGGGCACGCTTCCAGGCCAATCGTCTCCGGGGGCGCCAGGCGGAGGCGACGGCTGACTCTGTGGTCTGGGAGGCTCTGCGGGCGCAGATCAACCTGCCGCTGAATTCAAGGCATTGGCGGCTGCTGTTTCAGTCGTACAACGAACGCATTCCGGGGGCCTCCTCGGCATCACGCGCGCCGAGCAGCGGACCCAGGTTGGACGCACGGGTCATGGTCGACGTCTGGTCGCTGTCCCAGCAGACGCTCAGAGCTGGTATTCTTGACGTCTCGAAGGACTCGATTCTGGCCAGTCAGGTGGAGGTTCGCGATCTCGAAGATCGAACCCGGGAGGAACGGCCGATTACCTCCGTGTACGACGTCGCAGGCGCGATCAGAACGGCGCGGGAAAATCTCTCGGTCACGTTCGATCAGCGACCGGACACCGTTGGCATCGCCATGGCCTTCTTCGGCCGCGTTGCCCAGCCCAACCTGCTGTACGATGAAGCCACTACGCGGGACCGGTGGAACGCGGCAATTTCCCGCCTGTCGCAGAACGCCGGGCGCGTGCGCGTGAACGAGGTGATCGTGCGGCGTGGAGACGTCATCACGGAGGATATTCAGCTCAAGATTTCCTCCCTGGAACGGGCACTGGACCAGCGGCGAGGGGCGCGACTCGTCTGGCAAACGCTCGCCGGCCAGCTCATGCTGACTTTGGCGATCTACGTCTGGTTCTTCCTGTACCTGTTCCTGCTGCGGAGGGTCATTTTCGAGGACAATCGGATGGTGCTGCTCCTGGCCATCCTGTTCACGATGGTGGTGGTGATGTACGGCACGGCGCTGCGCATCGAGGCGATCGACGTGTACATGGTGCCTGTGGCCATAGCGGCGGTGCTGATGACCGTCATATTCGATTCCCGGGTCGCCATATTCGGCCTGTTGACCATGGCGGTGCTGGGATCGGTGCTGGCGGGCATGGACCTGGTGTATCTGCTCAGCACGCTGTTCGCAGGCACCCTGGGCGTATTCAGCGTGCGGGATATTCGCAACCGAAGCCAGTTCTTCGTCTCGGCCGGTGTGGTGTACCTGGGGTACGTGGTCATCCTTCTGGCCGCGTTCCTGCTCGAGAGCACATCGCTCGAACGGTTCCTGGATCAGCTGCTGTTTGTGGCTATCAACTCCGTGCTGGTCCTGCTGGCATACGGCTTCCTGTGGGCATTTGAACGCGGCTTTGGATTGACGACGGACGTGACACTTCTCGAGCTCTCCGATACCAATCGACCGCTGCTCAAGGAACTGTCCCTGAAGGCGCCCGGCACCTTCAACCACACGCTTCAGGTGGCCAACCTGGCCGAGGCGGCTGCGTCTGCAATCGGCGCAAACGCCCTCCTGACCCGGGTTGGTGCACTGTACCACGACGTCGGCAAGATGGAGAAGCCGGAGTACTTCGTGGAGAACCAGCGGGGAGGCCACAATCCACACGATCAGCTGAAGCCGCGCATGAGCGCGTTGATCATTGCGAGTCATGTCAAGGAGGGACTCGCCACGGCGGAGGAGTACGGGCTGCCGGACGCCGTGAACCGGTTCATCCCGATGCATCATGGCACCACGCGCATCGAGTACTTCTATCGCAAGGCCATCGATGGACAAAGCGATGACGATGAGGTCATGGAGTCGGATTTCCGGTACCCGGGTCCCCGACCGGACTCCAAGGAGACGGCCATTCTGATGCTTGCCGATTCCGTAGAGGCTGCGAGCCGGACTCTTGACAACCCGACCCACAAGAAGCTCAAGACGCTGATTGACGGCCTGGTCGAAAGTCGGGTGGACGACCACCAGCTATCGGATACGGATCTGACTTTCCGCGACCTGACCCGCATAAAGGAAACGTTCCTGAACCTGCTTATGGGGCAGTTTCATGGGCGCGTGAAGTATCCTGGCGGCACAGGAGAGGGTTCCGAAGCGGATGCGGACGCGCCGACGGCCACGAACGGTCAATCGGACACGTCTCCGGCTCCGACCGAGCAGACCAGCCGTCCGGACTAGAGCGGAAGCTGCCCTCGCACGCGCTCCAGCTCAGGTCCAGTCAGCCTCAACTCGACAATCGCGTTCGCTGGCGCGGCGGCCAGGTGAGGACGCATGCGCCGCGCCGTTGCCGGCGTGTACAAGACGGCATCTGCCTGCCGGACAAGGCTGCCCAACCGGGGATCCGCGTCCTCCATCACTGCAGCGATGATCTGCCCCGTAAATCCGGCGTCTGAGCGAAGGCGGCGGCTCAACGCCGGGATCGCGTCCGAGTACCGGACCACCAGCAGCAGCGTCTCGTGGTCGAACATGCGGGAGGTCACCTCCACAGCCTCGGCGGGCAGTTGGGTGCGGATCCCTATGATATCGGCACGAGGCAGCTTCTCATGGACTTTCCGGGCGATGGGAAACGGCGCCACGACGTAGTCCGCGTCCATGTGGCTGTCCAGCAGTGCCAGCGGCACCGCATCGACCGTCAGCCCGAAGTATTCGGCCAGACGCCGGGCCCCACTTTCCGCGAACTCCGTAAAGCTGGCGACGAAGACGACCTTGGCAGTTTCGTCGTCAGCCTGAATCTGCGAGAGCTGCTCATCCAGCAGGTACTCCATCTCGCTTTCATCCAGGCCCATCGAGACGAGTTGCTGAACAGCCCGGGCCATGACCTCCGCACCTGCCTCAAGCCGATCGGTTTTGTCGGCCGGCCGGTACTCGCTGGCCACGAATCCGTGTCCTGGCCTGGCCGTGGCGAGCCCCTCATCGACAAGGATCTGGTACGCTTTCCGCACGGTGTGAAAGGAGATGCCCAGCCTGTCCGCGAGCGAGCGCGTGGACGGCAGCGTCTCTCCGGTGGAGATCTGGCCGGTGGCGATCAGAAAGCGGACCTGCTGGGCCAGCTGCTCCGACACCGGCGTCGAAGAGGCGCGATCGATGTCGAACTTCACCGCCCGTCCAGTTTTTCCTGCACACGACCTGCAAACGCGTGGGCCGCCTCGCGCACCACGGCCTCGAGCTTGGCCGAATTCGGCCAATCAGAGATTCTGAGCCTGCGGGCGTCGTGGCCCAAAACAATGCTGATCCAGGGATCCTCACGACGCACGTCCAGCACGGAAAGCCATTCGGGCACGCGTCCGCCTGCCACATCCCACGCGGACCGGATGCGCACGGCCTCTCCGGAGGTCTCCACCTCGACGGCCCGCCTCAGCAACTGGAATACGGTCCAGGCGGATGCGACCGCCAGCGCGACAGGGAAGCCGATGGTCAGAAAACGCAGCACCGGCTGGGCCGTGAGCATGGAGGTCAGCGCCCCCAGCATAACCGGAATCATGCACGCGCCGAGCGGCTTGACCATCGATGCGCCGAACAACACCGATCGACCCACCTCACCCGGGTGGTGCCGGCTCCGCAGCACCGTGGTGTCGGCGGCAGGCATGGGCTCAGCCGATGGCGGCGTATGCGCGAGGAAGCGGAATATCGGCGACCGTCACCAGGCCGGGGCGGGCCTCCACGACCAGCGGTGCGGCGTTGACCAGTGCAGCCACCGTAGCAGTGTCACCGAAAATGCCGCCGCGAATGGCGAGATCTATGGGTGGATCGCCCACAACGGTGACGGCATCCACGGGCTCTTCGGCGCCCACGAACATGCGAAGGTCCAGGGAGACGACCTGCCGATCTCCCACAAAACCCTCGGCGCAGTGATGGATGCCCGCCACGTCTCCCGCTGCGACGGTCAGGTAGGGCGTCTCCACCTCTCTGGAGGAAATGACCGGGTTCAGCCGCTCATCCACACGGTCGAGCGTCCATCCGAGCTTTTCGGCAACCATGTAGAGGGACTCTACGAGGCCGATGTGGCCAAACGTGCCGGTGGCTTTCTTTGCATCGAACTCCTGCTCAGTCAAGCCGGCACCGACCTTGCGCTGCAGCGGCAGTCGCCGCTTACCGGCATCGACCACACGACGCACGCGGATGCTCTTCACGGTGTTGCAGACGCCCGTCGCCATCAGAGCCAGCGCATCCATGGCGTAGCCGGGATTCACACCCGTGCCCAGCAGGGTCACGCCATTCTCACGGGCCACGGCATCGAGCTCCTGCGAAATGCGAGGATGCCGATGATAGGGGTAAGAAAGCTCCTCGGTCGAGGAGACCACATTGCACCCCGCGCGAGCGCAGACCACGAGCTGGTCATACATGCGATCGAGGAACGACGAGGTGGTATGCATCACCACGTCCGGGCGCGTTTCCGCGAGCGTTGCCTCGGCGTCTGCCGACACGTTTACACCGCAAGCGGACTCCAGGCCGGCGACCAGGGCTGCGTCCCGCCCGACCTTGCTCGGATCGACGTCGATGGCCCCTACGAGCTCAAACGCGCCTTCTTTGCTCAGGACGGTACGCAGGGTGGAGGCCCCGATGGGACCGATGCCGAACTGGACGACGCGTATGGGTTGACTCATAGGGGAGTTATTCGTCGGGCTGCATGAAGGGGTAGGCGAAGTGGTGTGGCGGGTTGAAGTTCTCCTTCACTGACCGGGCGGAGACCCACCGGATAAGGTTCAGGTAGCTGCCTGCCTTGTCGTTCGTTCCACTTGCGCGGGCGCCGCCGAAGGGCTGCTGGCCCACCACGGCACCGGTCGGCTTGTCGTTGATGTAGAAGTTGCCGGCGTTGTCGATAAGACGGTTGGACACGTCCGCGATCACGCGACGATCCTGTGCGAAAATAGCACCCGTGAGGGCATAGGGCGAAGTCTCGTCCAGAAGCTGCAGCGTGGTGTCGAAATCGGCGTCTTCGTAGACATAGATCGTCACGACGGGTCCGAAGATCTCTTCGCACATGGTCGTCGACTTCGGATCGTTGGATACCAGCACGGTCGGCTCGATAAAGTAACCTTCCTCATCGGAATAGTTGCCGCCGAAGAGCACCTCCACGTCAGGATTCGCCTTGGCGCCGTCGATGTAGCCCGTGATGCTTTGGAAGGCCTTGGCGTCGATGACCGCGTTGACGAAGTTCGAGAAATCGTCCACCGGACCCATCTTGATCTCCTCGAGCTGGGAAACCATGCGGTCCTTGATTTCTCCCCAGCACGAGCTGGGAATGTAGACGCGCGAGGCGGCGGAGCACTTCTGGCCCTGGTACTCAAACGCGCCACGCACGATGGCCGTGGCGACGGCCGCATTGTCGCATGAGGGATGCGCAAAGATGAAGTCCTTGCCGCCAGTCTCGCCCACGATTCGCGGGTAGGTGCCGTAATTGGGCAGATTCTGGGCCATCACGTTCCACATGTGCTGGAACGTGCCGGTTGAGCCGGTAAAGTGAAGTCCGCTAAGGTGCGGCGACGAGAAGACGTGTTGCCCGACGGTTCTTCCGGGTCCGGGGATCATGTTGATCACCCCGGGCGGCAGACCGGCTTCCTCCATGATCCGGTAGAAATAGTACGCCGAGAGCATCTGTGTGGACGCGGGCTTCCATACCACGGAATTGCCCATCATGGCCGGAGCCGTCGGCAGGTTGCCGGCGATGGCCGTGAAGTTGAACGGCGTGACCGCAAACACAAAGCCCTCCAGGCCGCGGTACTGCACGCGATTCCAGATGCCCGGGCTCGAGTTCGGCTGATCCCGGTAGATCTGCTGCATGTAGTGCACGTTGAACCGCAGAAAGTCGATCAGCTCGCACGCAGCGTCGATCTCCGCCTGGTAGGCGTTTTTCGACTGCCCGACCATGGTGGCCGCGTTCATGGTGTCCCGCCACGGTCCGGCGAGCAGATCGGCGGCCTTGAGCATGATGGCGGCCCGGTCCTGCCAGTCCATGTTGGCCCACTCGCGGCGCGCATCCACGGAGGACTGGATGGCCTCCTTGATTTCGTCTTCGCCGACTTCGTGGAAGACGCCCACCTTGTGGGCTGTGTTGTGCGGCGGCCGCACATCCTGGGTTTTGCCGGTCCGAATCTCTTTGCCGCCGATGAAGGCCGGAATGTCGACCTGCTCGCGCATCATCTCCGCCAGCCGCTTCTTCAGACTGGCCCGCCTGGCCGTGCCCGGTGCGTAGGAATTGACCGGCTCATTGACCGGTGTCGGAGTCTGGGGAATGAGATTGTTCATGACGCGAACGCTGATTGCTGCAGTCCAACAGGGCGCGTCGAGCGGGCCCCGTCCATGCCGAAACTTCGGCTTCAGAGCCCTGGGGTGCATCCCGTTCTACGAAAGTTCGCTAGGGCACGGAGGCTCGCTTCCGGGCAAGCTTTTCCCGGTGACCTGGTGCAGCGCACGCGCCGGTGGCCTCGAGCCTGGTACCGTGTCCAGGTGGTGGAAAACGGCCCGCAAGCACCAGAATGGGTCTGTTTTGGGCGATGGGCGGAGCCGCTTTGTTCGCTCGTTCCGGACGTTGGGCACGTTTCTCGCTTTCCGCCTGTGCGGCAGATTGGCTCAATTCGGGTCAATCCTGCCTGCCATAGATGGCGACTAACCGAGAAGCAATGATGAGCAGCACCTCAAGCCAAGCAGGACCAGACGGAGCCGGGAAAGGCACCGGCGGGGTCAAGCACATGCTGGAAGGGCAAGACAACAAGAAACTGGCCGGCGCCAAGGAGGCTCTGAAGAAGAAGATCCTCAAGCTGGTCATGCAGGAGGCCATGGAAGAGCTCGGCGACCCCGAGTCCGTGGCCGGCAAGTCCCTCGACGAGATCGGTATCGATCAGGAGGATATGCAGAAGCTGCATGACGGCGTGCGCAAGCACCTGATCCAGCGCGCCGCAACCGAGGTCACCGAGAGTGATCTCGACGAGATTGCCGACGCCGCCTGCCAGGCCGCACTGGATAACGGTGCAGAGATCGAAGAAGCCGCCGGTCGCGTGGAGCTGAAACTCCTGGGCGCCATAAGCGAGAAGGCCCTGGGCGGCCTTTCCGACGACGGTTCTACCATCTCAACCGCCTACGAGTCCATCGCAGACGCAAACGCCGCTGCCATAGACGAATTGGCCAACTCCGTGCAGGACCGCCTCTGCAGCGCCATCGCTGCGAAAGCCTGGTCAAACGGCGTGGATGTAGAGAAAGTGGTTGAAAAGGCCGCAGACTCCATCGACCCGGAGCATGCCACGGTCGCTGAGGCGATGAGTCGCATTCAGACCTCGGCCGGGGACCTGATCCTGCACAACGTGCTGGCGTCCCTGTCCGGCGGAGATGCCACGACGGCGCTGGCCGAAGAGGTTTCCCGTCGCTTCAAGGAGCGCATGCTGGGTGTGGTCACGGAACGCGTTTCCGCCGACCCGGACGCGATCGTCGAGGAGCTCTCCGCGGAATTTGGCCCGCAGCACGACGCGGTCGTCGCCGCGGCGCGCAAGACGCGGGTACACCTCATCACTCAGATCAAGGAGCGCGCGCTCTCCACGGTGGAAGATGCCCGTGCCACGGCGCGGGAGGCGCTGCTTGAGATCGAGGAAGACAACAAGCAGGTCGGTGAGGCCACTACGGCGCTGGTGCGTCGACTGACACAGAGTATTGCCGAAGAAGCCCTGAAGCAGCTTGGCGACGCGGATACCGCCGCCACATCGGCCCTCAAGATTGCACGCGAGAACGACGAGGTCATCGAGACCGCGGCGAATTCGGTATACGAGACGATGGCTCGCCACGTCGCTGAGGAAGCCCGCGAGCGCTGTGGGGATGCGGATCAGTTGGCTGATGCGGCCCGCGACTACATGGATCCGAAGGACGCGAGCATCTCTCGCGCCGTGAGCCTGGTGCAGACCCGGATCAGTGAAATGATCGGAAATCGCGCCCTTGCGGCCCTCGAGGAGGACGACCGCATGAAGAACCTGGCCCGCGAGGCTGCCCGCAAGGAAGAGGCCGTGGTCCAGAAGTCGGTCGATGAAATCCGCGAGGCGATCATGGACGACATCGTGCACCAGGTGGGTCAGAGCTTCCTCGACGCCGGCGAGACCGCACGCAAGGCCAAGGCCCGCATGGGCGAAGGCAACGCTGCCGTGATTGCCGCGAGTGAGGTCCTGAAAGAACTGGTGCTGGAAGAGCTGGCCAAGCAGGCCACCTTCACGCTGCTCGAACCCGAGAAGACGGGCGAAAAGGCCTTCCAGCGCATCGATACGGATGATCCGCGCTTCCAGCGCACGACGGACAACGTGCGCGAACGGCTGATCCGTACGATCGCCGAGCATTCCCTGAACTCCGTTTCGGATTCGGAGCAGGCCGCTGCCCGGGCCCGTCAGCACATCAGTGATGCGGATGCTGCGCTGGTCTCCGCCACGGCGGTACTTCGTGACCAGCTCATCAGTGAGATCGCTGAGCGCGGCACGGCCGAGCTCTCCGATACCCGAGCTGTAGCACGGCAAAGCCGCGGCCGCATCGAGCCGGAGAACGAAGCGATCGCCAACGCGAGCAACGCCCTCCGCGAACTGTTGCTTCAGGACATGGTCAGCATGACCAAGACTGCGCTTCAGGACGCCGAGCAGGCCGCTCAGGAAGCCATGCATCTCATGAGCCCGGGAGACCAGGTTGTGGAGCGCATGCGTGCCGTGTTCAAGGAGCGCGTACTCATCAACGTGCTGGGCGAAGCGATGCGGGAGATCGGACAGACGGTGTCCACGCCAAACCAGGAGGCCGCCATGTTCCAGCAGGCGCTGCATGCCATGACCTCCCGCGACTCAGCTCGCGCCGGTGCGTGGAACGGCAGTGGCTATACCGCCGCGCCCGCTCCCGCCGCTGTCTCCGCGGAGCCGCCGCGCATGTCGGTGAGCGTTCCAGACCAAACCTGGGAGTCCGCCGTCGCCGCCGACGAAGGACCAGACCACAGTGTCGCAATCACTCAGCAGGCCCCGGTAGCACAACAGGCACCGGTTGCCCACGCTCCTGCGATCGATCAGCCTTCCCAGGGTTGGGACTCGCCCGCCGTTCCAATGGACGAGGACGCCGACGTCCCGGCCATGGAAGATTGGGGTGCCGGCATCGAGCCCGCCACCACCGAAGGCTGGGTGCGCCTGAGCGAAATAGAAGATGAGGACCGGGTCGTTCCGCTGGATCCGCCCGAACCACTGGATGATGACCTCATCGTCACCGAGTTCGTGGACCATGAGCCGGCAGACAAGCCGACCAAAGGCATCAAGTTCGAGGTAACGGTTGCCGGCCAGCCGGCGACTGTGCCCGGGGACGGGGCACCCGCGGGGACCCCGACCCCAACGCCCGCCACGCCGAACGGGACCGCAGCAGGCCGCGAGGCAGAGCCTCAGCCAACCGCCCGCAAGGCGCAACCGGACTCGACTGCGTCTGCTCCGACGTCCCCCGAGACAGCCGCGACTGGCAAGCATGACGCCGTGGAGGCGCCGAGCGACTTCGACATGACGTGGGATGCCGACGACAACGCCCGCTGCTACATCTACGGCTACGTGCGAGCATCCGAAATCAAGGACGCGCCGCATGACCTCTCTGGCATGGCCGACGCCCCGGTGCGGTTCGTTACGCTGCGTGAAGTCCGCGCCATCGTCTCACGCGTTCCGACGGCCGACTTCGGTGAGAAGCAGCTCGAGAAGCACAGCAAGAACGCTGAATGGGTCAAAACGCATATTCGCAGCCACGCAGCCGTGCTTGACGCCTTCAAGGGGCAGTGCACGGTCATGCCTGTGCGATTCGGCACCGTCTTCGAGAGCGAAGCCGATGTGGCCGTGCAGATGAATACCGAGTACGATCACGTGATCGAAACACTCAATCGGCTGCAAGACAAGCAGGAATGGAGCCTGCGCATGACGCGCGACAGCGAGCGACTTTCGGCCAAAATCTCCTCATCCGAGCGCCATGTTGAGGACTCGCTGGACGCGATCTCGACCGGTGTGGCTCAGTTCATCAAGGATGAGTTGGACAAGGCGGACGAGTTGGTGGACGACGAGATTCTCTCGACTGTTACCGAGAACTGCATCCGCCGCACGCACGACGCGCTCATGCCATGGGCCGAGGACGGGGCGCAGAAGAGCCTGCTCACCGCGCCCGGGGTCGATATGGTCTTCAACGCAGCGTATCTGGTCTCCTCAGGTCAGCGCTCGGATTTCCAGGCAGAGTTCGAACGGCTTTGCAAGGAGATGGAGCCGCTGGGCATGACCCTTGAACTGACCGGCCCCTGGCCTGCCTACCACTTTGTGGATGCGGACCAGGACGGCTCGACCGCATTCGTGCCGGTCACGGAATAGCCGTCTCATCACGGCTTCTCGGGGGGCGCCCTTCGGACCTGGTGTCTGGAGGGCGCTCTTAATTTGGGTAAGTGCTGAACGGTACCCGGACATGGGGCGTTAGGGCGCTTCCTTCACGCCAACCCGCATCCGCCCTTGCAGTCTTCGTTCGAGCGCTTTCTCGCGTACCGCTACCTGACGGGAGCGGTGGGGCAGGACGGGAAACGGGGCTTTCTCCGGTTTGTCACTCTCGTGGCGGTCGGTGGTGTTGCCGTGGGTGTGGCCGCCCTCCTGATTGCGTTGGCGATAGTTCGGGGCTTCTCCGAACAGATTGAAGCCCGCATCGTGGGCTTTGGCGCACACGTGCAGTTGGAAAGCCTTCCCGACGCTCCGTTGGACGGCGCGCCTGGACTGATTGTCAACGCGCGGCAGGAGGAGGGTGTGCTTGCTGTGGACGAGGTGGTTCAGGAGTTTGTCCTCCTGCGTAGATCGTCGCAGGCCGTTGACGGTGCTTCCATCTGGGGCACCACCGCGATTCCTGCCTACGTTGCCGATCGGGTGGAGGGAAGTGCCCGGCTGGACACCCTGATAGACGGGCAGCCGGTCATGGTACTTGGCGCGGGGCTCGCGCGAAATCTCCAGGCTCAGGTCGGCCAGCGTGTGACGGCATTCAGCGTTCGGAATGCCGCGAGGCCGGATCGCGGCTCGGTGCGCATCGCCCAGTTTGTGATCGGGGGAATCTTCGAGACAGATCTGGCCGATTTCGACGATCTGTACGCGTTCGCGGCCATCGACGAAGCTCGGGATCTGGTGGCCTACCGTCCCGATCAGGTAACGCGGCTTGACATAAGGCTGGCGGACCCGGGACTGGCCGTGCAAAAGGCCGTCGAGCTGGAAAAGAGGTTCGCCTATCCCGTCATGGCGCGCTCCATTTACGAGGTCCACCGGAGCCTGTTTGCATGGGTCGAACTGCAGGAGGCCATCATTCCGCTGGTGATCGCCGTCATCATCCTGGTGGCGTCGTTCAACATTATCGGGACCCTGCTCATGATCATGCTCGAGAAGACGCGAGAAGTCGGCATCCTGCGCAGCCTCGGCGCATCGGCGGACCGCTTGCGACGCGCTTTTCTCATGCTGGGCGTGCTGATAGGTGCTACGGGCATGGTGCTCGGGGAGCTGCTCGCGCTCGGTTTGGCTCTGTTGCAGCAGGAGTTCTCGCTAATCCGTCTCCCGGCCGATGCCTATTTCATGAGCGTTGCACCGGTGGCGCTGAGTCCGTGGGATTTTCTGTGGGTTGCGATGGCCACCATCGTGCTGTGTGGTCTGTCCGCGTATCTTCCTGCCCGATTTGCGGCTCGAATTGATCCCATGCGGGCCATTCACTTCAAATAGCTGTCACCATGGCGCTTTCCGTCGGCGATAAAGCCCCCGACTTCTCTCTCTTCTCAGACGAAAAACAGGCGTTTACGCTTTCGGATGCCTGCAAGTCAGGGCCGGTGGTCCTCCTGTTCTTTCCGGCCGCGTTTACGGGCGTGTGCACGACGGAGCTGAACGAGGTGAACAACGAACTCGTGGCCTACGGTACCGATACCACGGTGGTCGGAATTTCCACGGACTCGCCGTTTACTCTGGCCGAGTTCCGGAGCGCGAATGCACTGAGCTTCAACCTGCTTTCGGACCACGAAGCGAACGTGTGTCGCCTTTACGGCTGCAAGTACGACCGCGATTTTACGCCCATGAAGCTGGATCGCATCTCCAAACGGTCGGCGTTTGTGGTCAAGCAGGACGGTACGGTGGCGTATGCTGAAGTGCTCGAAAATGCAGGCAACATGCCCGACCTCGCGGCCATCAAGGAGGCCGCCAACGGCTGAATGTCCGGTGTGGTCACGGTCCGGCTCTTCAGCGTACTGAAAGAGCGTGTCGGTAAGGCGGAGGTCGAGATCCCGGCGCATGAAGCGGAGGGGGTTGAGCAGGCTCTGAACTGGCTGGCTGGACGATTCGAGGCCGTCAGGGCCTATCGACCGTGGATCCGGGTGGCCGTGAATCGTTCGTACGTCTCGGAGAACGTGGCGCTGCATGCGGGCGATGAGGTCGCACTGATTACCCCGGTCAGCGGTGGCTGAGATCCGTCACGCCGACCGGTGGTTCCTGGTCACCGAGGAGACGCTGGATCCGGGGTCGGCCCACGGGTTTCTGCGAGATCCGGCGTGTGGAGGCGTGAATGTGTTTGTCGGTACGACCCGTGCCGTGACGGGGGACGTGCGCACGCTGGAACTGCGCTACGAGGCCTACGCGGAGATGGCGCTGGATGAGATGGCGCGGCTAGTCGAACTGGCCTCGGAGCAGTGGCCGGTCCGGAAGGCCGTGCTGATGCATCGAACCGGCGTGGTTCGCCCGACCGAAGCCAGTGTGGTGGTTGGCGTCTGCACGCCTCATCGAGATGAGGCGTTCGCTGCGTGTCGCTTCCTGATTGACGAGCTCAAGCTTCGCGTGCCCGTCTGGAAGAAAGAGCAGTACGCGGACGGGCGTACCGAGTGGGTGGAGCCGGGGAAAGAGGACTGATCCGGCAGCCTTTGCGTCAAAAGCGTCAGGGCGTGCTCAGGCGCTGAGCGCCTCCTGGATGCGTGCAACCGGGTCGCGCGCGGTGTCGGGCTCGAACGTCCGGCCCGTAATACGCTCATAAAGCTCCACGTAGCGGGAGGCCACCTCAATCCGGAACTCGTCCGGCAGATCGGGTAGTTGCTGCCCCTCAAGGCCCTGGAATCCGTTCTCCATTAGCCACTCCCGCACGAACTCCTTGGAGAGCTGGCGCTGCGGCTGGTCCCTGGACAGCAGGTCCAGATACGTGTCGTCGTAGAAGTAGCGGGACGAATCCGGTGTGTGGATCTCGTCGATCACTACAAACGATTCGTCCGGTAGACGGCCGAACTCGTACTTGGTATCTACGAGGATGAGGCCCCGCGCTGAGGCCATGTCTGAACCCCGGCGAAAGAGCGCGAGTGCCAGACTGCGAAGCGCATCGAGAGTCGCGCCATCGAGCAGGCCTCGCTCGACGATCTCCGTTGCCGAAATGTCCTCGTCATGCCCTTCTTCGGCCTTCGTGGCCGGAGTCAGGATGGGTTCAGGCAGTTTGCTGTTCTGGATCAGTCCGTCCGGCAAGGCTTCTCCACAGAGTTCTCTACCGCCATCGCGGTACACGCGCCAGGCATGGCCTGCCAGATATCCCCGCACCACGAACTCGATGGGGACGGGTTCGCATCGGCGCGCAACGGTCACGTTCGGGTCCGGCACCTCAATAACGTGATTCGGCATCACGTCGGCAGTCTGCTCAAAAAACCAGGCCGCCAGGAGATTGAGGACCTGCCCCTTGAACGGGATGGTTTGTTTGAGGATGTGATCGAATGCGGAGATTCGATCCGTGGTGACCAGGATGAGGCGGTCCGAGTCGGCGTAGGTATCGCGAACCTTGCCCGCATATCGTGCACCGAGTCCCTCGAAGTCCGTGCCCGGCAGCGTGTAGTCGAGCTGCTCCCGGATCAGATTCTTCTGCATCAGGTCCGGACGAATCGACTGCTTCGTCGTACACGCAGCCTCGGAGTCAGCACCCGCTGAGCCGGGTCTTCGGTCAGTTCATCCTCCATACGGGCGACCAGCGAGACCGTGGCTTCCCGGCCAATGGTCTGGATGGACTGATCGACCGAAGACAATCCGAGGTACTGACTGGTTTTCAGGTCGTCGTAGCCGACCACTGCGATGTCCTCCGGGACCTTGAGACCGGCCTCGACAATCGCGGACCACGCG
Source organism: Rhodothermales bacterium (assembly GCA_017643395.1). Lineage (NCBI taxonomy): Bacteria > Pseudomonadati > Rhodothermota > Rhodothermia > Rhodothermales > Rhodothermales bacterium. Next base: position 132,633 of record JAEPNP010000007.1, read on the forward strand.
CCGATGGCCTGCACGTCACTGGACGCAAAGACGGCTGTCGGCCGTTCATCGAGCGCCAGAAGGGCTTGCATGGCCTCATGGCCCGCCTCCTCACTGAACCCTTCGTGCTTCCGGGTGGAGCCGGACCGCACCAACTCCGGCTGGAACGCGAGTCCCGCTGAGGTAAGTGCTTCCCGATACCCTTGTATGCGGTCGTTCTGGATGGAACTGTCCGAGAACGAGCGAATCATACCGACACGCTGATGGCCCTGGGAGACCAGGTGTTCGACCGCTGCGCGGGCACCGGCGACATCGTCCCAGTCAAAGGACTCCATGCCTTCACGGGTGCTGCCGATGATGACCGTGGGCGCATGCAGGGTGGACAGCTCTTCAGCCACCCGGTCGTCGACTTCCACTCCGGCCAGCAGGAGCCCATCGACCGTGCCTCGCCGAAGGAATCCGGAAAGCGTCTTCACGGGAGCCCGCCAGCCAAGGTCACAGAGCAGAAGATCGACCTCCTGCTCCTTGAGGCCCATGCGCACGCCCTTCAACAGCTCGTTGTGAAACGGCGTCGTGTAGGTGGGGAGTGCGACCGCGATTGTCGGTGTGCGCTGCTGCGCCAGCTTCTTGGCAGTGCGGTCAGGACGATACTTGAGCTCGTCGATGGCCTTCAGCACGCGCGCGCGAGTCATGTCCGACACGTCCGCGGAGTTGTTCAGAACCCGCGAAACCGTAGAAATAGCGACCTTTGCACGGGCGGCTACGTCGTAGATCGTGACTTTGCTTTTCTCGAGAGGCATGCTTCCGGAAGGTAAAACAAAGCCACAATGCAAAAAGGGGGCGGGGTGATGAAAACGCGTTTCACAGAGATCCGGGGGAACCGCCCTTCGTTGAAGACGGAAACCATTGGTAAATGGCAGAGACAGCCGAACAGGAACTGCGAGACGTACTCGTTCCGATCACCGGAATGACATGCGCGGCCTGTGCAAGCCGGGTCGAGCGCAAGCTGTCCCGTTTGCACGGGGTACAGGCGGCTGTGGTGAACTACGCCACCGAGGAGGCCCGGGTACGTTACTCGGGGGCGCTCGAGGGCGACAGGTTGGTAGCCACCGTGGAGGCGGCCGGATACGGGGTTGAGACCCGACAGGCCGAAACCCTGCGAGAGTCTCGGGAACAGGCCCTGTCCACGCTGGAGCAGGCTCGGCGTGTTTCCGGAGTCGTAGAGGGGGATGTAGAGTCGGAGGGGGAGCGCTTTGTCGTGCGTGTGCTATACGTGCCGGCGCTTGCAGACCTGGACCGGCTGGGCCGCGTGTTTGGGTCTGAGGCAACTTCATCGACCGCCGATTCCCGCGAGTCGAGCGGTCGTTCCCGGATGCTGGGTGTGCGCATGGCTGTTTCAGCGGCCCTCACCGTTCCGGTCATGGTTCTTGCGATGGGCGGGATCGGCCTGGAGTGGCTCCAGTTGCTGCTGACCTTGCCCGTGGTCGTGTGGGCGGGTTCGGAATTCTTCGTGCTCGCGGCGCGGTCGGCGCGCCACGGTGCCAGCGACATGAATACGCTTGTCGCACTGGGTGTGGGTGCTGCATTCGCATTCTCTGTGGCTGTCGTGGTTGCGCCGGGGTTTTTCGCGGATGCCGGGGAAGCCCACGTGTATTTCGAGGCCGCGGCAGTCATCGTGACGCTGATTCTGTTCGGACGTTGGCTCGAGGAGCGTGCCAAGGGTCGCACGAGCGAAGCCGTGCGTGCCCTGATCGAGCTGCAACCAGAGACGGCCACGCGCATTGTCGCCGGCGAATCGGCCATGGTGGCCATTTCGGATCTGAGGCTTGGGGATCGCGTGCTCATTCGCCCCGGGGAACGCATCCCGGTGGATGCGGAAGTTGTCGATGGGCGGTCTGCCGTCGACGAAAGCATGTTGACCGGAGAGCCCCTTCCCGTAGAAAAAGCCCCCGGTGATCGGGTGGTGGCGGGCACTGTGAACGCATCTGGCGTACTCGAGGCCGTGGTGGTGCGGGTAGGCCGAGACACGGTGCTCGAACAGATTGTTGATCTCGTGCGGCGCGCCCAGAGCACAAAGGCGCGCGTGCAGGCGCTGGCAGATCGCATCGCGGCCGTCTTTGTGCCCGCCGTATTGGTGGTGGCCGTCGTGACCGCGGTAGTGTGGTGGTTTTGGGGACCTGAGCCGCGCCTCAACCACAGCCTTCTCCGCTTCGTCACGGTACTGATCATTGCCTGCCCCTGTGCGCTTGGGCTGGCCACGCCGACCGCCGTGGTGGCAGCCACCGGACGTGCGGCCAGGCAGGGCGTGCTCTTTCGGGCGGCCACGGCCGTCGAGTCGGCGGGCACCATCACGACCATGGTGCTGGACAAGACCGGAACGCTCACGCTCGGACGGCCAGAAGTGCAGGCCATAGAGGCACTCGATGGATGGTCCGAGGACGAACTGCTCACGCTCCTGGCTTCCGTGGAGTCCCGCTCGGAGCATCCGCTGGCAGCGGCTGTGGTGGCTTTCGCGCAGGCGAACGGGACGAGGCTGTCGGAGCCCAGCGAGTTTGAGTATGAGCCAGGGAGGGGAGTCTCGGGCCTGGTGTCTGGCCGTCGGGTCCGCGCCGGAAGGCGAGAATGGATCTCCCCGGAATCGGATTCGCGCGATGGGACCCGGATCTACGTGGAGGTAGATGGCAGGCTGGCCGGGAGCATTCGACTTGATGACGAGATGCGCGGGGACGCCCCGACTACCGTGCAAGAGCTGAGACGGTTGGGGGTGGATGTGGCCGTCGTATCGGGGGACGCGGAGCATCCGGTTCGCACCGTCGCATCCGCCCTGGGCATCTCGACCTACCGGGCAGCGGCACTACCCGCCGACAAAGCCTCTTTCGTACAGGCAGCTCGTGATTCCGGCGAGGTGGTCGGCATGTTTGGTGACGGTGTCAACGACGCCCCGGCGCTGGCAGCGGCCGATGTCGGTTTCGCCGTCGGAGGGGGAACGGGGATCGCCATAGAGGCCAGTGATGTGACCTTGCTCCGGGACGATGCGACGCTTGTGGCCTGGGCCGTCGATCATTCGCGCCGGGCCATGCGTGTGATTCGTCAGAACCTGTTCTTCGCGTTCGTTTACAACGTGATATGCATTCCGATCGCGGCCGGCGTGCTGTACCCGTTCGGCGGTCCCGTGCTCAGCCCCATGATTGCATCCGCCGCCATGGCCCTTTCCAGTGTGAGCGTGGTAACAAACAGCCTTCGGCTGGCCAAAACATCCTGATTCAGGCGGAGATGTCCGCAAACAGCATGAAAGAAATCATCATTGACGGAATGAGTTGTGGCCACTGCGTGCGCGCGGTGGAAGAAGCCATCGGCACGGTGCCTGACGCCAAAGGAGCTACGGTGGAGATGGGCAAGGCCCGGCTAGACGTCTCTGACGAAGCCCTCGAGCGGGTCAAGGCAGCGATCGAGGAGGAGGGATACGCGGTGACGGCGGTTCACTGATCCCCGTCCGCGGTTGCGGCCGCCCCCGGCCGCGGGTCCGAAGGCATCCGGCACCATCGGCCGGTGCCCGTGGCGGCCCCGTTCGTGTGCAAAACGGTCAGACGGGACTATCCCAGCGCGGCCCGCATTTCCTCGCGTGTCGTGAATTTGACCCGCGGCCTGCCTGAGGCCTCTCCCGCCTGGGTTTCAAGGCCATCCAGGCGCTGCCAGGCCGCGAAGTCGAAGAAGTCCGGTTTCCGGGCCGCGACCATGGCGGCTGCGGCTTCGGGGGAGGGGGATTCCGGATTCGGAAGCAGGCCGGCCTCCGCATCGGCCAGAAGCAGATCCACCGTGCCTACCGCGCAGGCCTTGTTGGTGCCGATCACGCCGCTGGGCCCTCGTTTGATCCAGCCCGCGGTGTACAGCCCCGGCACGTGCGCACCGGACTCGTCCTGTATGCGTCCGTCCTCGTTGCGAATGATGCCCCAGTCGTCACGGAACGGGACATCCGGCAGAGCAACACCCCGGTATCCCACGCTGCGAAATACCAGGCCGGCTTCGAGAACGTCCGTGTCGCTGGTCGCGCGGGGCCGAAGCGTGCCCCTTTCATTGCGGTAGATTTCGTTGCGAACGATGCGCACCGCGCCCACACCACCGTCTTCGCCAGCGTCAATCGAGGTCGGTGACACGAGGAATCGAAGATGCAGGCGACGCGGCTTGCCGCTCGGGGAGCGTCCGGCATAGTCCCGAATCATTTCCACCTTGCGATCGGTCTGTCGATCCGGATTCGCTTCCATCTCTGCACGGGAGAGGGGGTCGGGCTCCGCCTCTTCGGGTTTGATCAGGAGATCCGCCCCCTCGAGTTCGCCCAGCTCCTTTGCTTCGGGGTTGGTAAACGCCGCCTGTGAAGGGCCGCGCCTGCCGAGCACATACACATCTTCGATGCGGCTGTCGCGGAGGGCCTCAAGGGCGTAGTCGGCGATATCGGTCGTAGCCAATTCCTCGTGCGTGCGACACAGGATGCGCGCCACATCAACCGCCACGTTGCCGACGCCGACAATCACCGCCGCCTTCTGGTTGAGATCGAATTGCAGGTCCCGGAAGTCGGGATGACCGTTGTACCACGCCACGAATTCGGTAGCGCTGTGACTGCGAGGCAGGTCTTCCCCGGGAATGCCGAGTCTGCGGTCGATCTGCGCCCCGGTGGTGAACACAATCGCGTGGTAGTGCCTGCGAAGGTCCGCCAGGGAAACGTCGCTGCCGTAGTCCACGTCTCCGAAGAATCGGAACCCATGCCGGGCCGCCGTGCGATCGTAGACCCTGGTCACGTTCTTGATCTTCTGGTGGTCAGGTGCCACGCCGGCCCTGACCAGGCCAAAAGGTGTGGGCAGCCGATCAAACAGATCCACCGAGGCATGCTCGGAATTCTTCAGGACATGCTCCGCCGCGTAGAAACCGGCGGGGCCGGCACCGACGATAGCAACACGCAGAGGTGATTGGGGCATCAGCGCTGGGGAATAGGTGGCCCGAAAGTAGTCGTGCGCACGGGAGGCGGCAATGGCCGGCCGCTCTCCATGGCGGCGCGGCGCGAAGCGGCAATGCACACCGACGCGCATCCTGCGCCGAAACCCCGCCGCGGACTTGCGGTAGGCCCCGGCGCATGAAGGGAAGCGCGCCGCACTCGGGAGTCACGATCCAGCTCGGGCTGATCGCCGCGTGTGTCCTGTTGTGCACATCCCCGGCTCGTGCCCAGGAGTTCAGTGTCGCCCATGTCGACACCGTCCGAGTAGCGGCCGACTCCACCCTGCAGGTGCGTCCTTTCGTGCTCGCCGAGACGGTTCAGGTACGGATTTCCGGCCGGCTCATCGCATTCAGCGTGGATGCAGTGCGCGGACTCGTGCGCCCGGAGGGAGCCCGGCCCGGAGACATTGCCGTTGTATCCTACAGGGCCCTGCCCATCGATCTTCAAACCGAGTATCGACTGCTGCGCGAGCCGATTCAGGTTGCAGACCGCCCGGGTCGACCCGCAACGAACCAGTCCGCGAGAGAGCCCACAAGCAGCGTTAGATCACGCGGCACCATCTCTCGGGGCGTGATTGCCGGGTCAAATCGCGACGTGGCCGTCGAGTCCGGGCTGCGCCTGAATCTGGAGGGCGAGCTGGCTCCGGGCGTCGGCGTGCGTGCCGCGCTCACCGATGCGGATTCTCCCATTCGACCGGACGGCACGACCCAACGGCTTTCGGAGTTCGATCGCGTGTTTGTGGAACTCACCGCGCGCCCGGGCCGCGTGACGCTGGGAGACTTCCAGGGCCAGTTCACCGGCTCCCGCATGGCCGGGCTGGATCGCAAGCTCCAGGGGGTGATGCTGCGGTCTTCATCGTCCGAGCGCGTTCAGGTGGCCGCTCTTGGCGCGACCTCGCGTGGCGAGTTTCGCAGTCAGCAGCTCGAGCCCATTGACGGTGTGCAGGGCCCATATCGCCTCGAAGGCCCATCGGGCGATCAGTTCATACTCATTCTGCCTGGTTCCGAGCGGGTGTATGTGGACGGTCAGCTCATGGTGCGCGGCGAGGCGGGCGACTACACAATTGACTACACGGTTGGCGAGCTCACCTTCACGGCATCCCGCCTCATCACGGCCGACCGGCGCATCACGGTAGAGTTCGAGTACGACACGAATCAGTTCACACGGACGCTGCTCGGGGTTGAGGTGGGCGCCAACGTGTTGCCGCGGTGGTCTGTGGGCGCTTCCATAATCCGGGAGGCCGACTCCGGGGAATTCCTGGACGAGTTTGGACTTACGGCAGCGGATTCGTTGCTATTGACCGTTTCCGGAGACCGGGGTGCGCTGATCAGCGGCGCGCGTCAGGTGGTCTACGACCCCGAGGCACGGTTCGTGCAGTACCGCCAGGAGGTGATCCAGGGAGATACGGTTTTCGCCATCCTAGAGGGCCGGCCGGAAGAGGGCGAGGCCGTATTCAGGGTGCAATTCAGCCGGGTGGGTGCCAGCAACGGCAGGTATCAGCGAGCAGCCACCGGGGTCAATGGCATCGGATACGTGTACGCTGGACCCGGCGAGGGGGCGTACGAGCCCGTGCGGCGACTTCCCGCTCCCGCCCTGCAGGCTCTGTTGGACCTGCGCACGACCCTGAGACCAATCTCGGGGCTGGAGTTACGAGGCGAGTTCGCCCGCAGTGTGACCGACCTGAACAGGTTGTCGGTGTTGGACGCACAGGATGACGGGGGCAGGGCGCTCTGGCTGGAGGCCGTCTCGGATACCGTGCGCATTGGGGCGCACACTCGGCTGCACACGCGCGGCTCGTTCCGTGATCTCGGCGCCAATTTCAGGGTGTTCGAGCGTTTCCGGGACGTCGAGTTTGCGCGAGAATGGGGACTTGCGCCCGGTCAGCTGGATCCGCTGGGCAGTGAGTCGGGGGAACGGGAGTGGCAGCTAGGTGCCGGCCTGTGGCTGGGCGACTCTTTGCGCACCGACGTGGAGGCTGCAGGCCTGGAGCTGCCGGGACGTTACGAGGGTCTCCGATACCGCGCGCAGGCATCGTATGGAGGCTTCGTCCAGGCCCGTCGTCTGGATGTGCGCTCTGACGATCTGCTGGCCGGAGCCAGCGGGCGGTTTGTCCAGGACTTCGTGCGCGTTACGCCCCACAGGGGGCGTGTGACGTGGTTCACCGAGGTTGAACACGAAACCAGCACGCAGCGGGAATCCGGCGACCTCAGGCCGATCTCGTCCGCGTTCGTGGAGCTGCGTCCGGGACTTTCCGTGCAGCGCAATGCGCAGACGTGGAGCGCGTTTGTCGAGCGACGGTTTGAGCAGGCACCGCTGGAGGGCCGGCTGCAGGGGGCGGCAGATGCCTGGACGGCGGGCGTGCAGGGCGAGTTTTCCGGCGGGTCTGGTCTGACCGGCGACCTGGATCTGGCCTGGAGTAGCAAGACGGTCCGGGAGGCCTTCACGGACCGTCTGCGAAATACGCGTGCCCTGCTGCTGGCCCTGAGCGGCCGGGCTGCACCTGGCGGGATCAACCTGTCCTGGCGCTACGACGCCCGAACGGAGCGCACTCCCGTGCTTGAAGAAGTATATCTGCGCACCGGGCCGGAGCTTGGCGCGTTCGTCTGGGAAGACCTCAATGGTGATGGTGCCGTGCAGGTAGACGAGCTGCTGCCTGAGACCACGCCGAATGAAGGCACCTACATCAGAACGTTTCTTCCGTCTGACTCGCTGGCCAGCGTCAACTCTGTGGCTCTGCGAGTCCTGGCCCGCTCCGAGCCATGGGTGTCAGGAACGCGAGTGCGCCTGCAGTCTCTCTTCGATGTGCAGGAGCAGTCCCGCACGGATTCCCGGCTCGATGTATATCTGCTGAGGCTTGGCACGTTTCGGGTCCCGGGGCTGACCACCCGTGGTCGGGTGCGGGTGCGCCAGGACGTGGCACTGTCCCGGCCGGATTTCCCCGTCTCGGTGGATCTCGCGGTGCAGGAGAATCGCTCATTGTCCGAGCTCTCCGGCGGCCTGGAGCGTAGGGAGTCGAGTCTGGCCGAGGCCACCGTGCAGATACGCCTGGGCGATCAGCTTCAGGCTTCGCTGCGCGGGGCCCTGGAGAATGATGAGACGGACTCCGAGCGATTTGCGTCCCGCCGCTACGCCTTGCGAACGCGTCGCATCGAACCCTCACTCACCCTTCGGCGTGGTCGCCTTGTACTGCGTAGTGGGCTGGAGGCGGCCTGGAAGCAGGACCGGCTGTCCGACGGCGATGCGCGCATCGCCCGAATTCCCGTTTCCGGTCGCTGGTCCGTGCCGGCGAAGGGGGACTTCTCCGGGCGCGTTGAGGTGTCCAGTGTGCGTCTTGCCGGGACCGGCGCCGCGGGGCTGGCCGGATTCGAGCTCACAGACGGCCGAGGAGACGGCACCTCCATTATGTGGGGCGTGGGCATGCAGCGCGCGCTGACCGGCAGCCTTCGAGCCACTCTGGCGTACGACGGAAGGGCACCATCGGGAAGACCGGTGGTGCATACGGGTCGGTTCCAGCTAAGCGCCGTCTTCTAGCAAGCGGCCTAGTCCTCCATCTCGGGGTCGGCCCACTCGTCGTAGCGCTCGCGGCGAATGTCGGCCCCCGCTCGTTGAAGCTTGCCTTCCAGATCCTCGTAGCCGCGATCCAGGTGGTACACCCTGAGAACGTGGGTTTCACCTTCGGCCACCAACCCTGCAAGTACCAGGGAGACGGAGGCCCGCAAGTCGGTCGACATCACATGAGCGCCCTTGATGCGACGGCCACCCTCAACGACCACCTCGCCGTCGATCACGATGGCGTTCATATTCATGCGCCTCAGCTCCGGAATGTGCTTGAATCGATCCAGATAGACCGTGTCGCGAATCCGACCGTTGCCTTCGGCGCAGGCCAGAAGCACGGTCCATTGCGCCTGCAGGTCCGTGGGGAATCCCGGAAAGATGTCCGTGGTGATGCTGACGGGAAGCAGACTTTCAGGCGGCGTAACGAACACCTTGTCGTCCTGCACCGTCAGCCGTACTCCGGTCGATTTCATGGACTCCATGAATGTCTTGCCCAGGTGATCCACGTTCACACCACTGACCGTCATGGTCTCTCCGGGGCGCCCGGCGACTGCCGCCGCGATCATGAACGTGCCCGCCTCGATGCGGTCCGGGGCGTTTTTCCAGTGCACGGGCGAGAGGGCATCGACGCCCTCCACCTCCAGCGTCCTGGTGCCGATGCCTTCAATGCGGGCACCCATCTGCACGAGCATATTGCAGAAGTCGACCACGTCTGGCTCGATGGCAGCATTCTCGATGCGCGATCCTCCTGACGCGCACACTGCCCCGAGAAGCAGGTTGACCGTAGCACCCACCGAAGACGGCTTCATTTTGTAGATACCTCCGGGCATCCGGCCGCCACGAGCCTTGGCGATGACATAGCCGCCATCCAACTCGATCTCTGCTCCCAGGGCCGACAGCCCGTCCATGTGCAGGTCCACCGGCCGCGGACCCCACGCGCAGCCGCCCGGCAGCGACACGGTAGCCTTTCCGAACCGCCCCAGCAACGCTCCGAGCATGTAGAACGAGGCCCGCATGCGCTTGACCAGCTCGTACGGGGCCCTGGTCTTGGTTGCTGGAGCGGCATCCACCACGAGTCGATGCGCTTCCGGGGTAAAATCGACTTCAGCTCCGGTGACGCGCATCACACGCGCAAAGGTGTGGATGTCCCTCAGTGACGGCACGTTTTCTACGGTAGAAGTGCCCTCGGCCAGCAAGGTGCCGGCCATGAGGGCGAGCGCCGTGTTCTTGGAGCCGCTCACGGGGAGCGTGCCATACAGGGGGCGTCCGCCCCGAACAATCAACTTATCCATGCATCGGTGGTCGTTAACGAAAGCCAGCCGGGGGGCGGCGCCACGCAAGATAACGGATCACGGAACGGGTCGGGGCGTTCGGACGTGCCCTTTCCAGCCCCATGACACCCGTATACCTGGACTACGCCGCCACTTCGCCCATTCCTGAGGCGGTTTTGCAGGCCATGCTACCGTGGCTCACCGAAGGTTTCGGCAATCCTTCATCGGTGCACGGAGCGGGTCGGGTAGCACGCAATGCGGTCGAGGAAGCCCGCGAGTCCATCGCCCGTCAACTGGGATGTAGCAGCGAAGAGGTCATTTTCACATCAGGGGGCACGGAATCCAATCACCTCGCCATCGCTGGATGGGAGGGAGGCATCGTCACGTGCGAGGCCGAGCATGAGGCGGTTCTGAAGCCCGCCGAGTCTCGAGGCGCACGGATTCTGCGCGCAGATGCCTCGGCTCGGGTTAGCGCAGCGGACGTGCGGCCGTTCCTTGACGCCGGCACGCTGGTTTCCGTCATGGCCGTGAACAACGAGTTGGGTACCGTCAATCCGATCCGCGACATCGCAGACGCCTGCCACGAGGCGGGGGCATTTCTGCACACGGACGCCGTGCAGGCCGCCGTGATCGATACCCCGCACATTCCGTCGCTGGGCGTAGACATGATGACGCTTTCCGGCCACAAGGTCGGGGCGCCCAAAGGTGTCGGTCTGCTCTATGTGCGCAAGGGCGTGCCGTGGAGTGCGCTCATGCGGGGCGGCGGCCAGGAGCGGGACCGTCGCGGCGGTACGGAGAATGTGGCCGGGATCGTGGCCATGGCGGCAGCCCTCGCGCGTGCACGCCGGGCTGATCTGCCCGAACTGAATCGTCGGTTGCGGGAAGGCCTCATCGCGACTCTTGGAGATCACATCCGCATAAACACTCCGGAGGCGGGAAGCAGCCCGCATATCCTGCAAATCGGGGTTCCAGACGTTCCGGCCGGAGAGGGAAGCGAACTGTTGATTTTGGGGCTGGACCTGGAGGGCATTCAGGTCAGTGCCGGATCGGCCTGCTCGAGCGGCACGCTGAACGCCAGCCACGTCATGGCCGCCATCGGGCAGGCGGGCATCGCGTCCATCCGATACTCGATGGGCCACGCGACGACGGAAGCAGATGTGGATCGCGCCGTGTCGGCGACCCGGAAGGTCATCTCGCGCACACTGGCAGCCCTATGAACCTGCTGATGGTGTTCGCCCGCGCACCGGAGCGCGGGGCGGTGAAAACGCGCCTGGCGCGAGCGCTTGGTGAGGACCAAACGCTACGGCTGTACGAGGCCTTTGTGCGGGACTGTGCCGCCCTGGTGTCCGGCCTCGACGTGCCTGTGTGGTGGTGGGCCGCCGGAGATCCGGCTGTCCTGGCGGGGGTGCTACCTGCAGGCGCAGACGTTCGAAAACAAGTGGGCGATGGGCTGGGTGCGAGACTTGAACACGCGTTTCGTGCTGCCGCGTCGGCTGGTTTCGAACGTACGCTGGTCATCGGCACCGACTCGCCCGGAATGCCACGTCACCTGATTTCGGAGGCGTTTGACGCCTTGGACAGTCACAGAGCCGTGCTTGGTCCGGCGGAAGACGGCGGATACTACCTGCTTGGACTGCGTGGCACATCGCCCGAATTCCTGTCGAAGGTGACGTATTCCCGTTCCGACGTCCTTGAGAAGACGCGCGCATTGCTGACGGACGCCGGCACCTCTGTGGGGCTTCTGCCGCCATGGTTTGACGTCGATGAGCCCGCCGATCTCCAGCGTGTTGTGGATGTTTTTCAACGGTCGCCGGAGCGCGCACCTGCCACCGTTCAGACGCTGAGGGCTTTGGGCCTCATGCCCGCGGAGGACGCCTCGTGCTGAAGGGTGTCCTGCTAAGGCATAATGACTTCGAATCCGACCACGTCGGGACGCGCAATGTGCACGTATGGCTGCCGGAGGCCTACGATGCGGGTGGCGATCCTCTTCCTGTGCTCTACATGCAGGACGGCCAAAACCTCTTCGAGCCGGAGTTTTCCTTTGCGGGGGTCACCTGGGGCGTGGCGGAAACGGTATCGCGCCTGATTGAGGAAGAAGGCCTGCCGCCGCTGATCGTGGTGGGAATCTGGAATACCTCCAAGCGTATCCCCGAGTACATGCCCGAACGTCCGATGGCGGATTGGGCGGACCCACGCGCGCTTAAACGGTTTGGAACGACGTGGGGAGACGAGCCATGCTCCGACGGCTATCTCCGATTCATGGTCGATGAACTCAAGCCGTTCATTGACGACGAGTACAACACCGCGTCCGACAGGGACAGCACATGGCTGATGGGGTCATCGATGGGCGGACTGATCTCCCTCTATGCTCTCTGCGAATACCCGGCCGTATTCGGCGCGGCATGTTGCCTTTCCACGAGTTGGACCGTCGGCGGACGGGTGATGATTCGCTATCTGGAGCGACATTTGCCTGAGAGCGGAGCCCATCGCCTGTATTTCGATTATGGCGTGGAGGCCCAGATTGCGCGCTACGAGGCCCTGCAGAACGCTGTCAACAGGCTGGTTCGAAGGCGCAAGTATCGGCGGGATGAGGACTGGATCACCCGGCGTTTCCCAGGAGCTGCGCACGACGAGGCTGCCTGGAAGGAGCGGGTGGACGTGCCGTTGAGATTTCTTCTGGAACGAAACCCCTGACCCGGCCCACTGGCTATCTTCGCCCGACACCAAGCGCTTACGACATGACAGAACAGGCCAGGCGGGATGCCATCCGGGCCAAGGTGACGCTCGAGCAGTTCATCATTGACCGCCAGGAACAGCTTCCACACTCCACGGGAGCGTTTTCCCGCCTGATTCGCGATCTGTCGGTAGCGGCGAAGAGTGTGAACTGGCACATGCGGCGGGCAGGCCTGGTGGACGTCTTTGGCTCCACCGGCGAGGTGAATGTGCAGGGCGAAGTCCAGCAAAAAATGGACATGCTGGCCCACGAGGAGTTTGTGAAGGCTTTGCGCCGAGGCGGGGAATGCTGCCTGATCGGATCCGAGGAGCATGCCGAGGCGATTCCGCTCAGCGCCGACGTGGGGACCGACGGCAAGTACATCGTTCTCATGGATCCGCTGGACGGGTCCTCGAACATCGAGGTCAATGTGTCGGTCGGCACCATTTTCTCCATCTACCGGCTGCCGGACGACCACGAAGAACCGAGTCTGGAGTCCGCGCTGCAGCCGGGAGTCAATCAGGTCGGCGCCGGCTACGTGGTTTACGGCTCGTCCACCATGCTCGTCTACACCAGCGGATTCGGTGTCAACGGGTTTACGCTGGATCCGTCAATCGGCGAGTTTCTGTTGAGTCACCCGAACATCCGTACCCCGGAGAACGGGCGCATGTACTCCGTCAATGAGGGCAATTACAACTCCTTCGAGGATGGTCTGAAACAGTACATCAAGTGGATGCAGCGGGATGATCAGGAGTCGCGAAGACCGCTCAGCACGCGCTACATCGGGTCTTTCGTTGCGGACTTTCATCGCAACCTGCTCAAGGGCGGACTCTACATCTATCCTGCCACGGAGGCGAACCCCAACGGCAAGCTTCGCCTGATGTATGAGTCGAATCCACTCGCCTTTATCGCCGAGCAGGCAGGTGGGGCCGCCTCCGATGGTCGCATGCGCATCATGGAAAAGCGCCCAAGGGCATTGCATGAGCGCACGCCCCTCTACATCGGGAGTCCCGTCATGGTCACCATGGCACAAGAGTTTCTGCGCGGAGAGCGCACGCTGGAGGATTGATGCCTGAATCGGTTCGCATCTGGGGGCCCGGCTCCCTTTCGAATCTAGGTCCCGGTTTCGATTCCATCGGCGTCGCGCTGGATGGCATTGGCGATGTGGTCGAGGTGACCGCGTCGGAAGAGCCGGGCATCCACGTCCTGCCTGGCGAGGGGGTCTGGAAGGCGCCGTCCGATGTGCGTTCGAACACTGCAGCCCGCGCGGCCGCACATGTGCTGGCCTTCCACCACGACCGGTTTCCGGGGCTGACCATCAAGATTGTCAAGGGGATTCGGCCCGGGTCCGGGTTGGGAAGCTCGGCCGCAAGCGCAGCAGCGGCCGCGCTCGGCGCGCTTACAGTGCTGACTGATTTGCCGCGTGAGCACGCGGTGGATGCTGCCCTGGAGGGTGAGGCAGGCGTGGCGGGAGCGCGCCACGGTGACAACGTGCTTCCATCACTTATGGGCGGCGTGGTGCTGACGTCTGCAAGCAGACCGGAGCACTTTCGGCGGGTGCCTGTGCCCGTCCCGCTTCCGTTGGCCGTCGTGCGCCCCGAGGTGACGGTGCTGACCAAGGAAGCACGCGAGATGCTGCCCCGCGTGGTGCCCCTGCGGGATGCCGTGCACAACGCTTCTTCGCTGGCGTTCCTGATCGATGCTCTTCGCGCGGGAGACCTGCAGGAGGTCGGCCGCGCGATTGAGCAGGATCGCCTCGTAGAGCCTGTGCGGGCCCGACTCGTTCCCGGGTATCACGACATCCTGCAAGCCGCTCGCGATGCGGGTGCGCTGGGAGCCGCGCTCAGCGGTTCTGGCCCCGCCTTGTTCGCAGTCTGCGGCGATGGCGCGGGTGCTCGGCGGGTGCGCGACGCCATGATTGCTGCCACTCAGAAGGCCGGGCACGAGGTGTCTGGATTCGTTTCCAGCATTGACGAACGCGGAGCCCGCGCGACGCGGCGGCACCAGACCGAGAATCCTGTTTGATGGCCCTTCGATTCCGATCAACGCGCTCCGACTCGCCCGCGACCACGGGATTCATCGAGGCCCTGCACAGAGGTCTGGCACCGGACGGGGGGCTGTATGTGCCGGAAACTATCAGCCCGCTCCCGCAAGGCTGGACGACAGGAGAGTCCGTGGCGGACATCGGCTGCACGGTGCTGGGCAGCTGGCTTGACGGGGAACTACCGGGCGATGCGCTGGAGGCAGCCGTGCGGGATGCCCTGAATTTCCCGGTGCAGCTTGTGTCGCTGGGGGGTGACTGGACCGGTGTGCATGTCCTGGAGCTCTTCCATGGCCCGACACTTTCCTTCAAGGATTTTGGTGCGCGCACCATGTCCCGGCTCATGGCGGCTTCCCTGCCGGAGGGCCGGGAGATCACCATCCTGGTTGCCACCTCGGGAGACACAGGCAGCGCGGTGGCAGATGGCTTCAGCGGTCTTCCAGGCGTGCGTGTCGTGCTCCTCTATCCGGAGGGTCAAGTCAGTCCGATCCAGGAACGGCAACTCGTCGTGAAACGACCTGGAGTTACGTCCCTGAAGGTGCGTGGGACCTTCGACGACTGCCAGCGACTTGTGAAAGGCGCATTTGCCGACGAGGGCCTTCGGCACGTCGGCTTGTCCTCGGCAAACTCCATCAACATCGGCCGCCTGCTTCCGCAGTCGCTCTACTACCTGTGGGCCGTGTCCCGACTCGGCGAGGCCGAAATCTGTGTACCCAGCGGCAATCTCGGCAACCTCACTGCGGCCGTCCTGGCCTGGAAAGCAGGTATGCCCGTGCGCGGCTTCATTGCGGCGCACAACAACAATCGCTTCTTCCCGGACTACCTGACGGGCGATGAGGTCGAGTTCCGCCCGTCCGTGCGCACCATGTCGAACGCCATGGATGTAGGGGCGCCCTCAAACTTCGAGCGGCTGGAGCACATGCTCGGGCCGCAGACCATGCGGTCCGCGATTCGTGGTTTCTCGGTGGACGAAGCAGGCACGGCCGCCTCCATGCGACGCTTGTACGAGGAGACCGGGTATCTGGCGGATCCGCACACTGCGGTCGGAATCGAGGCGGTACGTCAACTCAGGCCGGATCGGCCCGTCGTGGTCGCCTCGACCGCTCATCCGTGCAAGTTTCCGGAGGCCGTCGAACCTGCAACCGGTGTTCGGCCGGAGATGCCGGATCGGCTGGCCGCGCTTTGGGACGAACCGGTCGCCGCGAGGGCGATGGAGGTGTCGGGAGAGGCCCTGCGTGAGGTGATCCTAGGGGCGTAGGCTGTTGGGGGGCGTTGCGCGGCTGGGGTGGGGCTGCGGTTTCGATTTCGGGGCCGTGGATTCCGGGTGGTTTGCGGCTCGAATCGTCGCGCCGGGGCGGCGGGTGGTTTGCGGCCCGAATCGTCGCGCCGGGGTGGCGGGTGGTTTGCGGCCCGAATCGTCGCGCCGGGGCGGCGGGTGGTTTGCGGCCCGAATCGTCGCGCCGGGGCGGCGGGTGGTTTGCGGCCCGAATCGTCGCTCCGGGGCGGTCGGTGGTTTGCGGCTCGAATCGCGACCGCGGCCCGCGGGGTGTATTGCGGGTTAATCGTGGCGCAAGCCCGCTGGGCGCCTCGCGGGTAAATCGTGGCTGTGGCCCGCCGTGTGGAAAACGGGGGGTGGATTCTACGTCGGCGACCTCTGCGCAACGCCATAAGTCGAATACGGGCGCGGATTCCACATGGCTGGTAGCCGCGACCGCCCTCGGGTGGAATCAGGGGGGCTGTTTCCACATCGGGGCCCGCGACTGAGCGTGCCGGCGGGACTGTAACGTCTTTTGTGTAATTGGTCGTTGAGCACATCCGTAAGATGAAGGATGGACTCAGAGAACAACCCCA
>JAEPNP010000008.1 GCA_017643395.1 Rhodothermales bacterium
AGATCCCAAACTCAGAAACACCCGCCGAAAACGAGCCCCTCGCTGACGAAAGTTTCAACTAGGATTGACTCTTCGCCAAAATCTCCGCCCGGACATGGAATAGGGCCCCGAGATTCCATGAGAACGGCAAATCGGTTTCGACGGGAGCCGCAACAGCGCTCCGCAACGGCGCTCCGCAACGGCGCTCCGCAACAGCGCTCCGCAACAGCGCCCCGCAAAGGCGCCCCGCAACGGCGCTCCGCAACAGCGCTCCGCAACGGCGCTCCGCAACAGCGCTCCGCAACGGCGCTCGGCAACGGCGCTCGGCAAAGGCGCTCCGCAACGGCGCTCTGCAACGGCCCCAGGAGCTCCCCACGCAGCGGATTTCCGCAACCTCATCGCCCGGATTGCATGGGCATCGGGGCGCGTCTACATTTGATCGCCCTTCAAAACCGGCCCTGTACATACGCATGTCCTACACGGTCGGCGTCCCGGAGGAAACCCTCTCCGGTGAGCGCCTGGTCTCCCTCACACCGGAAGTTGTTGGACGTTTGGTCAAGGGCGGTGCCACCGTCAAGGTGGAGCGTGGCGCGGGAAAGGGCGCATTCCACAGCGACGGAGACTATGAGGCCGCAGGGGCGCAGATTGTCAAACGCAAGGAAGCGTTCTCCTGCGATGTCGTCACCAAGGTGCGCCCGCCGGACAAGAAGGAGATCGGGCTGCTTGAAAAGGGCGGAGTGCTCATCGGATTTCTCAGCCCTCTCGACCAGCCGGAGACGGCGCAGGCACTCGCCAAACAGGGCGTCACTGCACTGGCGATGGAGTTGGTGCCGCGCATTTCACGCGCGCAGAAAATGGACGCGCTCAGCGCGCTCAGCGGTGTGGCCGGATACCGCGCCGTGCTCGAGGCGGCAATCCGCCTGCCCAAGTTCTTCCCGCTGCTGACGACGGCCGCGGGCACGGTGCGTCCGGCGAATGTGCTCGTGCTGGGAGCAGGTGTCGCTGGCCTCCAGGCCATTGCCACCGCCCGCCGGCTGGGTGCGCGTGTATCGGGGTACGACATCCGCGACGTGGTGCGCGAGGAAATCCAGAGCCTCGGAGCCACCTTCGTCGAGCTCGAGATCGAGATGGACGCCATGCAGGACTCCGGCGGCTACGCGAAGGCGCTCGTGGCTGAGAAGGCCAAGCAGCAGACCAAACTGCTGGTCCCGTTCATCGGCAAGAGCGACGTCGTGATCACGACCGCGCTCATTCCGGGCCGCGCGGCACCGACGCTGATCACCAGGGAGGCCGTGGAAGCCATGGCTCCGGGCAGTGTGATCGTGGACCTGGCCGCACCCAACGGCGGCAATTGTGAGCTTACCGAGCCCGGAAAAACGGTTGAGGAACACGGAGTGACCATCGTCGGCTCCACCAACCTGCCCGCCGAAATGCCGGTGCACGCCAGCCAGCTTTACGCCAAGACGCTGCTGGCCATCCTGCAGGAATTCACGGGAGAAGACGGGTTCACGCCCAACTTTGACGACGAGGTTTTCGCCGGCGCCTGTGTCACGCACGACGGAGAGGTCGTGCACGAGCGCGTCAAATCCATCCTGCAATCAGCCTGAGCGGCCCATGCTGGACAACATCATCGTATTCGTCCTGGCGGCCTTTGTGGGTCGTGAGGTAATCAGCAAGGTGCCGCAGACGCTGCACACCCCGCTTATGTCGGGCTCCAACGCCATCAGCGGGATCACCATTGTCGGCGCGCTCGTGGTGGCCGGCATGGTCGAAGACAGTCCGTACGCGACCTACATCGGCCTGGCAGCACTGATTTTCGCGACCATCAACGTGGTCGGCGGCTTCATGGTGACGGATCGCATGTTACAGATGTTCAAGAAGAAGGACTGACATGAACATCATCGAACTGGTCGACGTCGCCTATCTGGTCGCGGCAGTCCTCTTCATTTCCGGGCTCAAGCAGCTGACTTCGCCGGCCACGGCGCGGAAGGGCAACCAGCTGGCTTCGGTCGGCATGCTCATCGCCGTAGTGGCGACCCTGCTGGTACGTGAGATCGTTACGCCGGTCGAGATGATCGGCGGGCTGGTCTTAGGCGCCGGAATCGGTGTCTTGTTGGCCAAACGCGTCGAAATGACCGGCATGCCGGAGCTCGTGGCGGCCTTCAACGGATTCGGCGGAATCGCGTCCGCCCTGGTTGCCGGCGCCGAAATCGCGCGCATGATGGCAGACGGCGAGCCGCTTAGCGCCGCCAGCGCAGTCACGATCGGCCTCTCCGTGCTGATCGGCATGATCACGTTCACGGGGTCGTTTGTGGCCTTTGGCAAGCTGTCCGGCCGCATCAACGGCAATCCCGTCTCGTTCCCCGGGATGCGACTCATCACGATTGTAGCGGCCCTCGCGGCGATCGGCGCTACGGTCTGGATGGCGATGGAGTCGGGCGCGTTCCCCGACGTTCCGGACGGGGTGATCAACGGCGCCATCACGCTCACGGTCGCGGCCTTCCTGCTCGGTATTCTGCTCGTCATACCGATTGGCGGCGCCGACATGCCGGTGGTCGTGGCGCTTCTGAACTCCTACTCGGGTCTGGCCGCATCGGCCACCGGATTCGTGCTCGACAACACGGCGCTCATCGTTTCCGGCGCGCTGGTGGGAGCCTCAGGACTGATCCTGACGAACATCATGTGCGTGGCGATGAACCGGTCGCTGCTGAACGTGCTGATCGGCGGGTTCGGCGGAGATTCCGCCGAGGGCGCAGATCCGGCGCGCTCGATGGAGGGCAAGTCGGTCACGTCCACCAGCCCGGACGACACCGCGATTATGCTCGCCTATGCCGAGAAGGTGATCGTGGTGCCCGGATACGGCATGGCCGTGGCGCAGGCCCAGCACGCCGTGCGCGAACTGGGAGACGAACTCGAAAAGCGCGGCGTGAAGGTCAAGTACGCCATCCACCCGGTTGCGGGCCGCATGCCGGGGCACATGAACGTGCTCCTGGCCGAAGCGAACGTCTCGTATGACCTGCTCTTCGAGATGGACGACATCAACGGCGAGTTCGATACGTGTGATGTCGCCATCGTGATCGGCGCCAACGACGTAGTCAACCCCGCCGCTCGCCATGACAAGGCCAGCCCGATCTACGGCATGCCGATTCTGAACGTGGACAAGGCCCGCACGTCCATCGTCCTGAAGCGCTCCATGCGTCCCGGCTACGCAGGCATCCAGAACGAGCTGTTCTTCAATCACAACAACCGCATGCTGTTTGGCGACGCCAAGGACAGCATCACGGAAGTCGTGAACGAGTTGAAGGCCCTCTAGGCCCCGTTTCGGGCGATGGGTCCTAATGACCCGGGCCCGGCGGCGGACCGATCGCGGGAATCCCGGCAGGCCGCGTAGGGGCGGCGCTGACTACGAGGCCTGCTGCGGCACGCGTTCCAGGGCCTCAAGCAAGTACGGCTCCACCAAATCGGCCACCTTGCGATGGCCCGCCTCATTCGGGTGGATCTGGTCCGGCAGCATGTATTCGTCGAATCCGCCGACGCCGTCCAGAATGAAGGGAATCAGGATGGCGTCATTGTTCTGCGCCAGCTCGGGAAAGAGCTCCGCAAACTCACGCGCGTAGTCGGGGCCGAAATTGGGAGGAATCATCATGCCGGCGACGACCACCACGGCCTCCGGGTTCGATGCGCGGGTTTTGTCCACGATGCCTTGAAGGTTCTCGCGGGTAGATGAGAGGTCGACGCCGCGAAGGGCATCGTTGCCTCCAAGCCCCAGTACGAGCACGTCGACATGGTTCTGGAGTACCCAATCAATGCGGCGCAGACCGGCCGCCGTGGTTTCTCCGCTGAGCCCTGCGTTAACCAACTCTGCTTCGATGCCCAGCGAGTCCAGGCGATTGTCCAGAAGGGCCGGGAAGGCCTGGTCCTCCCGTAATCCAAAGCCGGCCGTGATGGAATCACCAAAGAACAGTACCCGCGGCCCGGAGCTGTTCTCCGCAACCTGGGCTCGGGGAGTTGGCGTAGGAGAAGCCGCCGAACCCTCAGGAGGTGCGTTCTCTCCCGCCTGCGATCCGCAAGCCGCTGTGAGAAGAACCACGACGGCGAGAAGGGGGTATAGCAGCGACTTTTTCATAGGTCCTGGTTGGTTGCACACTGCAAAACCTGCCCGGGCAATTCCGGTTTCAGACCTCCATGCCTCCTGTCCTGGCTGTACGCAACCTGTCGAAAACCTATCGCAGCGGCGGAAAGCCTTTGCACGTTCTGCAAGACGTCACGTTTGACATCCAGGAAGGCGACACGTGTGCCATTGTCGGGCCCTCCGGCAGTGGAAAAACCACGCTGCTCGGATTGGCCGCCGGCCTGGACGCGCCGACCTCCGGAACGGTGGAGCTTTGCGGCGAAGAGGTAGGCAGTCTCTCGGAAGATGAGCGCGCCAACCTGCGCAACCGGTATGTAGGCTTTGTTTTTCAGTCTTTCCGGCTCATCCCCACGCTCACGGCTCTGGAAAACGTCATGGTGCCCGCCGAACTGCGCGGCGACCGCGACTGCCGGGCCCGAGCCGAGGAACTGCTCACTCAGGTCGGGCTCGGGGACCGCATGGGCCACTACCCGACGCAGCTTTCGGGGGGAGAGCAGCAACGTGTGGCCCTGGCGCGCGCGTTTATCAATCGGCCGCGCATCCTGTTTGCTGATGAGCCCACCGGCAATCTGGACACGGATACCGGGGTGCGCATCGCCGACTTGCTGTTTGATCTGAACCGCACCGCAGGAACCACGCTGGTGCTGGTCACCCACGACCTCGAACTGGCGGGTCGCACGGATCGCGTCATTCGCCTGAGGGCGGGCGCGGTGCACATGGACTCGGCGGTTGTCGAAGTCGCGGAGGCGGGCTGATGCGCTGGATTCTTTCCATGGCCTGGCGAGACAGCCGGGGCAGCAGGCGTCGCATGCTGCTGTTTGTCGGATCCATGGTGCTCGGCGTTGCGGCGCTGGTGGCGATCAACTCGTTCGGCACCAACCTGCGAAGCGCCATCGACGAGCAAGCCAAGGCACTTCTGGGCGCCGACATGTCCCTCGAGTCCGACGTGGCCTTCGCAGACTCGATTGAGGTGCTGATTGCCGAGATCGGCGGCGAGCAATCTCGCAGGACGTCCTTTCAGAGCATGGCGCAGTTCGAAAGCGGTGTTCGGCTGTCCACGGTACGTGCCCAGGACGGGATTTATCCCTGGTACGGTGCCGTGGAGACAGACCCCCCGGAAGCCGCGACCGGCTGGGTAGAGCGTGGGGAGGCGCTGGTAGACCAGACGCTGTTTCGCGAGTTTGATCTGGCGGTTGGAGACTCCGTGCGCATCGGATACACCTCGTACCGGATCGGAGGCAGGCTGCTGCAGACGCCCCGGGAGTCGGCTGCGGCGGGGCTGGTATCGCCGCGTGTATACATCCCGATAGCCAACGTCGATACCACCTTGTTCGGCTTCGGCTCTCAGGCGGACTATGAGGTGTATTTTCGCTTTACCGACGGACGGGACTACGAAGCGCTGGCAGATTCGCTGCGTCCCGCCCTCAGGCCCGCCGATGTCGGTGTGGACTCGGTGTTTGAGGAGCAGGAGAACTGGGACGAGTCCCTGACAAACCTCTACCGTTTTCTGAGTCTGGTCGGCTTCATAGCGTTGCTGCTGGGCAGCCTTGGTGTTGCGAGCGCCGTGCATGTGTACATCCGCCAGCGGATCGACACGGTGGCCACACTGCGTTGCTTTGGAGCCAAGAGCAGCACCACGATCATGGTCTACGCCGTGCAGGCCCTGGGCATGGGCCTCATCGGTGCCACGGTCGGTGCCCTGATCGGCATCGGAATCCAGCTGTTTGTGCCGACGCTACTGGCCGATGCGCTGCCGGTCGACGTGGAATTTGCGCTTGCTCCCGGAGCCATTCTCCTGGGGGCAGGGATCGGAGTCGGAGTCACGGTGCTGTTTGCGCTTCTGCCGCTCCTGGCGGTTCGAGGGATCTCTCCGCTGAGGGCCATTAGAGCCCAGGTTGACCCGGTGGACGAAGGGCGCACGGACGGGCTGACCTGGCTCATCCGTGGCATCGTTGCGGCCGGCGTAATTGTGTTTTCGATGCTGCAGGCCCCATCGCCCATGTACGGGTTCTGGTATGCCGTCGCGATTGCGGCCGTTTTCGGAGCCCTTGCCCTGCTTGCGCGCGGGTTGATCTGGGCGGTGCAACGGATTCGCAGCACGTCCATGCCGTACGTGGCCCGGCAGGGGCTGGCAAATCTGCATCGTCCAAACAACCAGACCCTGCTTCTGACTCTTGCATTGGGCCTGGGCACGTTCCTGATTGGCATCATGCTCGTCACGGAGCGCACCCTCGTTGCGCAGGTGGACCTGTCGGGGCGCGCGGAGTCACCGAACCTGGTGTTCTTCGACATCCAGACCGACCAGGTGGAAGGCGTTCGCGCTGTTCTGGAAGAGGAGGCTGTGCCCGTGGTGGACGAGGTGGCCCTCGTTACGATGCGCATTGCGTCTGTCAAGGGGCGGACTGTGGAGGAGATTCGGGCGGATTCGACCAGGGAGGGGCCGCGCTGGCCGTTCTTCCGTGAGTACCGCTCGACCTACCGCGGCAACCTGACCAGCTCGGAAACGCTGGTGGCCGGGGAGTTCACCCCCTCCTGGAGCCTGTCCGATGGGGCTATTCCAGTGTCCGTCGAGCAGGATCTGGCGGCCGATCTCGACGTGGCTCTCGGGGATACGATTGTGTGGGATGTACAGGGCGTCGACATGACGACCGTGATCGGAAGTGTGCGCGAGGTGGACTGGCGGCGCGTACAGACCAACTTCTTCTTTGTCTTCCCAGAGGGGATTCTGGAAGCGGCGCCGCAATTCACTGTGGTGCTCGCTCGGGCTCCCAATGCTGACGAGTCGGCGGACGCCCAGGCCGCAGTGGCGCGTGCCTATCCCAACGTCTCGGCCATCGACGTGTCGCTCGTCTTGAGTGTCTTCGAGGCCATCTTCAGCCGAATCGAATTTGTGATCCGGTTCATGGCACTGTTTTCGATCCTGACAGGCTTCGTGGTGCTGTTCGGAGCGGTGCTTACCAGTCGCCTGCAGCGCATCAGTGAGACAGTGCTTCTGAAAACGCTCGGCGCCTCCGGCCGCCAGGTGGTGCGCATCATGCTGGTGGAGTACATCGCCTTGGGCGCCCTGGCATCGCTGACCGGGTTGGGCCTGGCTTTGCTCGGAGGCTGGGCACTGGCCCAGTTCGTGTTCGAGACACCGGTTGCTACCGGAGGTCCGGTCCTGCTCTGGATTTCGGCGGGCGTGGTGGGCCTTGTGGTGATGATCGGCGTGCTCAGCAGTCGCGGCGTATACAGGCTACCGGCACTCGAGGTGCTCCGCAGCGAAGGATGAGCATTCGAGCCAACCTGGATGTGGTCCATGAGCGCATCGCCCGGGCGTGTCTGAAATCCGGCCGCGACCCGGCGGAGGTGACCCTGGTCGCGGTTTCGAAGACGTTTCCACTGGAGCGCCTTCAGGCAGCGGCCGACCAGGGCCAGATGGTCTTCGGGGAGAACAAGGCCCAGGAACTGGACGAAAAGGCCACGGCGTGGACATCCTCCGATGTCGAATGGCACTTCATCGGACACCTGCAACGCAACAAGGCACCGGTGGTCGCACGACATGCCGACGTATTCCACGCCCTGGACAGTGTGCGACTGGCGAGAGCCCTGGACCGACGATTGGAGGAGGAGAATCGCACGCTGAGATGCCTGGTGCAGGTGAACGTCAGCGGCGAGCAGTCCAAGTTCGGACTGGATCCGAGCGCCCTGGCTCCCTTTCTGGAGGAGGTCGCCCAGTTTGAGCGGCTGCGCATCGAGGGCCTTATGACTCTCGCCGCGCCCACGGATGATCCGGAGCACGTCCGTCCCCAGTTCTCACTCCTGCGCAGCCTGCTCTCGACCCCGGCTCCCGGGGGCAATACCCGACTGCGCGCGCTGTCCATGGGGATGAGCGGCGACTTTGAGGTGGCGATCGAAGAAGGGGCCACGCACGTGCGGGTAGGAAGCGCTATCTTCGGCAACAGGTCGTACCAGTAGTACCGGCATGCTGCCATTGATTGTAGGGGTTGCGATCGGAGTGGTCGTAATGGGCCTCCTCCGCGCCATGACCCGCTACGAGGCTGCCAGCACCGCCGCGATGCAGGAACAGATGACGTCCATGCAGGCGACCATTGACCGTCTTGAGGCGCGTGTGCGGTCATTGGAGACCATTGCATCAGTCGATGTGCTTGAGACCGGCTCGGAACAACCGATGCCCGGAGAAACGGCCCAGCCCCTGAAAAAGGCCCGTCTCGGAAGGACATGAAGCTCACAGCACTTGAAATCCGCAAACATGAGTTCGCGAGAGCGTTCCGCGGATACGATGCCGAGGAGGTGGATGCTTTCCTGAACATGGTTGCCCAGCACTGGCAGACCGTGTCGCAGGACATGAAGCGACTCGAGGAGCGCCTCGAGGAGCAGGCGGAACGCATCAACCACTATCAAAAGGTGGAGGAGGCGCTCCAGCACGCCGTCGAGAACGCGGCATCCGCCAGCAAGGAAAAGCTCGCGGCGGCCGAGACCGAAGCCGAGACCCGCATCAGCGACGCGACGACACAGGCCGAGAGCACCGTGCGGGATGCGGAGAGCAAGGCGGAAGCCACGCTGAAGGACGCGGAATCGCGGGCCACGGCTCAATTGGCCGATGCCGAAGAACGTGCAAGTCGTCGTCTCTCGGACGCCGAGCAGCGGGCGAGCGAAGCGCTCGAGACCGCTGAACGGCGCACCACCGGGATGCAGCGTGTGGCGGAGGAACGTCTTCGCACCGTGATTGCAGAGGCGGAGGCGCGCCTGGAGACCATCCAGCAGGCGGCGGAAGCTGCCCGGCGTGCGGCCAACCGGGAGTTGGAGCGGGTAGAGAGCGAGCGCCAGCGCCTGCTGCAGTCCTTCGAGGAGTTCATGAAGGACGGTCTGGCCTACGTCGGTCAGTTTCAGCAAGCGGTGCCGCCGCCTGAACTGAAGGAGTTCGAGCAGGTGGGACCGTCTGTGGGACCCGCTGATGTGGCAGGGCTCGCCGATGAGGTGGCTGCCAAGCCCGTGAGGGTCTCCGGAGTGGCGACGGATGCAGTACCTGCGCCCCAACTGCTGAGAGATTCCGACGGTCCGACCGAGGATTCGGCGTCTCAGCCTGCGTCGCCGGAGCGCTCATCGTCTGTTTCTGCCGTGGCAGGAGGCATGCCGCCCGCCGCTGATGCCTTGCTTGAGGCGGAAGGGTTTGAGACGGAAGACGGCGCTGCAGACGAAGCCCCGGAGTGGGTCGCTCTGGACGACGGTCCCTCCGAGGCTGTCGATGAGCAGGATGCCTTTCTGGACGAGTTGCCTTCGGCGGATGATGGGTTTGAGGACGAGGCCGGATCCGACATGCGCCTGGTGAGCGGCCAGGGGGAGGAGGTGACCCCCGCCGAAGATGACCCCGACAGGGAATTTGGCGCGGAAGAGGAGATCGAAAAGATCCGCAGGATCCTCGAGGACCTGGACAATTGATCGAGTCCCTGGGACCGGATCAGTTGGCCGACATGGTGTCGGGCGCGCTTCCGGCCTCGGTCCATACGCTCGTTGTCGGCGTAGGCTCGATTCCCGCGCCCTTGATCAACGTACCGGGCCAGGCTCCGCTCGTTGATCAGGGCAAATGGCGACATGTGGCGCGTCTCTCCTGGCCGAATCCAGTGGCCATTGCCCGCGCGGCCGCGCTGAGGGGACTCACCACGTTTGTGTTGGTGGCCCCAGGCGTGAGTGGCACGGACGGACCGGTGGTCGCCTCGGATCACATCAATCTCTCGGGCTCCAATCCGTTGACGGGCCCGAACCAGGATCGATTCGGGGTCCGCTTTCCGGACATGACCGAGCCGTACGACCCGAAGCTGCGGGCGCTGCTGGGTGATATCGGACCGGAAGTGGTGGTTGCGGGACTGACCGACGAGGCCACTCCGCAGGATCTGGTCGCCGTCGAGGGCCTCGGGGCCCAGGCCGCGGTTGGCGGTGCGGTGGTCCACGGCATTCTGGCGGCGCGCCATGCCGGGCTGCGATGCGCCCTGGTGGTTGCCCCCGCAGGCAAGGAAGACGCCGTGCTCCAGGCTGTCGCGCACGCCTTGGAGGCAGCTGGCCAGGGTTAGGATCGACCCGCGATGAAGCGCGTATTCCCGCGCCCTTCGCTCTGAACGCGGATCCGGAGAAGTATTTTCCGGCTCCAGCCAACCTGTCCCGAGCCGCCACGCATGTCCCGTTTTCCCGAAGTCAAAGGGCTTGATCATCCTGCCATCGAGGAGTCGATCCTCGACGACTGGTCACGCGACGACATTTTCGGCAAGAGCATCGCACAGCGGGAAGGTGCCGAATCGTTTACGTTCTATGAAGGCCCCCCGACGGCCAACGGGCGTCCTGGTATCCATCATGTGATGGGGCGCACCATCAAGGATGCCTTCTGCCGGTTCAAGACCATGAAGGGATTCCAGGTGGCGCGCAAGGCGGGCTGGGACACGCATGGGCTGCCGGTAGAGATTGAAGTCGAGAAAGAGTTGGGCCTGGAAGGCCGGCATCAGGTAGAAGAGTTCGGCATCCAGCCGTACAACGACGCCTGTCGCAAGAGCGTGCTCAAGTACAAGGACCAGTGGGACACGCTCACCACCCGCATCGGATTCTGGGTCAACCTGGATGATCCATACATCACGTTCAAGTCCTCGTACATCGAGTCCGTCTGGTGGCTGCTGAAGCAGATTTATGAGAAGGACCTGCTGTACAAGGGGTTCAAGATCCAGTGGTATAGCCCGGGCTCCGGCACGGTGCTCTCCAGCCATGAGGTGAGTCTGGGCTACAGGGAGGTGCAGGATCCATCGATCTACACACGATTCCGCCTGCGCGAGGACGAGAACGCCTACTTCCTGGCCTGGACCACCACGCCCTGGACTACGATCTCCAACGTGGCCCTGGCCGTCGGCCGGAATATCGAGTACGTGCGTATCCGCCTGACGACGGAGGATATCGGCGAGCACGACCTGATTCTGGCGGAGGCCCGTCTGCCGGTAATCAAGGAGGAGTACGAGGTGGTCGGCCGGATGACCGGTGCAGAGCTGCTCGGCAAGCGGTATGAGCCGCTGTATCCCTATTTCGAGGGTCAGGAGGAGACGGCAAATGCGTGGCGCATCGTGGATGCGGACTATGTCTCGACCGAAGACGGTACCGGCATCGTGCACACGGCCCCGGCCTTTGGCGCTGAGGACCACGAAACGGCCGGCAAACACGGTCTTCCGATGGTCAATCCGGTGAATCCGGACGGTACGTTCACGCACGAAATCGACCTTGTGGCCGGCATGTGGTTCAAGGACGCCGACAAGGTCATCGCCCGTGATCTCCGTGACCGGGGTCTGATGTACCGCCACGAGACCTACCTGCACAACTATCCGCATGACTGGCGCAAGGGCACGCCACTCATGAGCTACCCCGTGGATTCGTGGTTTATCCGCACGACCGCGATACGGGACCGGCTGATCGAGCTGAACAACACCATCAACTGGCAGCCGAAGGGCATCGGAACCGGGCGGTTTGGCGATTGGCTCGTGAACAACGTGGACTGGGCGCTCAGCCGACGCCGTTACTGGGGTACGCCACTGCCTATCTGGCAGTCAGACAAGCCGGATTCGGAGTACCGGGAGATCATCGGCTCGATCGCTGAGCTTCGCGCCAAGTGCGGCGACCAGATCCCGGCCGACGACGACGAGGTGGACCTGCACCGCCCATTTGTCGATGATCTGACGTGGCCCGCTCCCGATGGGGGAACGATGCGCCGCGTGGAGGACCTGATTGATGTCTGGTTCGACTCGGGCGCCATGCCGTTTGCACAGTGGCACTACCCCTTCGAGAACAAGGAGTTGTTCGAGCGCAACTTCCCGGCGGACTTCATCGCCGAAGGTGTGGATCAGACTCGGGGCTGGTTCTACACCTTGCACGCCATCGGCGCGCTGGTGATGGACTCGGTGGCCTATCGAAACGTGGTGGTTAACGGCCTGGTGCTGGACGAGAAGGGCGAGAAGATGTCCAAGTCCAAGGGCAACGCCGTGGATCCGTTTGCCACCATCCAGGAGCACGGGGCGGACGTGGTGCGCTGGTACATGATGTCCAACGCGCCGCCGTGGGAGAACCTCAAGTTCAGCGATCGTGGTCTCGGGGAGACCCAGCGCAAGTTCTTCGGCACGCTGGGCAACGTCTACGCCTTCTTCGCCACCTACGCCAACATTGACGGATTTACCGGCGAGGAGCCGGAGGTGCCGGTGGCCGAGCGCCCTGAGATGGATCGCTGGATCCTGAGTCGCCTGGCCACGACCACCATCGAGGTGAACCAGGCGTACGAAGACTACAATCCGACGAAGGCGGCGCGGGCGGTGGAGCGGTTTGTGGACGAGTTGTCGAACTGGTACATCCGTCGGAATCGGCGCCGGTTCTGGAGCGCCAAAACGGGCGATGGGCACAGTGCCTCAAAAACGGCCGCCTACCAGACGGTGGCACGCTGCCTGCTTGACGTGGCCGGCATGATGGCGCCGATTGCGCCCTTCTTCAGCGACTTCCTATACCGCAACCTCGGCGGCAGCGCGGAATCCGTGCATCTGGCTGACTTCCCGGAGGCCCCACAGACCTGGATCGATGCCGATCTGGAGCATCGCATGGATCTGGCGCGCACCATATCGTCCGTAACCCTCAGTCTGCGGAACCAGAGTTCGATCAACGTGCGGCAGCCGTTGGCCGGAATCATGGTGGTGACCGGCGTTGGCGTGGAGGAGGATGTCGTGGAGAGCGTTCGGGAGGTCATTCTCAGCGAAGTCAACGTCAAGGAGATCCGCTACGTGCATGGCGCCAGCGACGTCGTCAGGCGGCAGGCGAAGCCGAACTTCAAGGCCCTTGGCCGGAGGCTGGGGCCGCTCATGAAGCCGGTCGGCGCCGCCATTCGTGGCATGACGAGCGAAGACATCGATGCCTATCTCAGCTCAGGCTCGGTCACGTTTCCGGCCAACGGCGAGGAGGTCACGCTCAGCGGAGAAGACATCGAGATTTTGTCGGAGGGCATTCAGGGCTGGCTGGTGGGTCAGGAGGGTGCCGTGACTGTGGCCCTGGACGTGAATCGCACGCCCGAACTGGTTCGTGAAGGCCTTGCACGTGAGGTTGTGAATCGGGTCCAGAACATGCGCAAACAGGCCGGATATGAGGTCTCCGACCGGGTCCTGATCCAGTATGAAGCCAGCACGGGTTTGGCCGATGCGGTTGCCGCCTTCGCCGATCGGATTCGGAACGAGACATTGGCTGTCGAGTTGGACCGCAGCCTACAGCCGGAGGGCGATCTGGTGGAACGCTTCGACATCGAAGCCGAACACATCACCCTGTCAGTTAACAGAGTTTCGGAATAGAGCGCGCTCCTGGGAAGCGCGTGCAGAGGGGAAGCACGATGAGTGAAACCAAGACGACGACGACTCCATTTTCTTCGAAGGAACTGGAGCACTTCCGCGGCCTGATTCACGAGAAGCGCGCTTCCGCACAGGACGACATCGGCCGTATGCGCGACCAGCTGGCAGATGCGCGCGAGCAGGCCGAGAACGACACGGCCTACAGCTTTCACATGGCTGATGCCGGGACGGACGCCATGGAGCGCGAGAAGCTGTACCTGATGATCGCACGCCAGCAGAAGTACGTCGGCTACCTGGATCGGGCCCTGGAGCGCATCGAAAACGGCACGTACGGGATCTGCAAAGTCACCGGCAATCCCATCGCGAAGGAGCGCCTGGAGGCGGTCCCGCACACCGAGATCTCCATCGAGGCCAAGCTCCAGCAGAAGAAGCGCTAGGCAGGCCGACTTGGCAGAAGAGAAGCCCCACAGCGACACCCCCGACTCGGAGGCGCCGGCAGAGACGAATGCTGCGGCGCCGGAATCAGCCGCGGCCGGCACTCACGCTGACGGTGCCGTGAAGCCCCCGGCGGAGACGAACGGCGGGGCGCCGGGCTCGGTCGCCAGTCAGGCAACGGGTCCCGAGCAGTCCGTGGCGGACGAAATCGAACGCGCGCTCGACGGCGAGGCCGACCTGCCTGCCACGCAGTTTCAACGCCGTGAATCCGAATCGGCGGCGGACGGTGGGGAAATCGAACCTGCAGGGGAGGAGATCGAGGAAGCTACTGCGGTTGTGGTTCCCCCGGAGCCCGCTGCGGAGCCCGTGGAGGCCCCGGCATCGACCGAGGGTGAAGACTCGCAGGCCGGCGCGCCGGAGGTGATGCCGCTTCCTGCACCAAAACTGGATACGGGCAAGACCAACTACACGCCGCTGTTGATTGCCGCGGCGATCATTGTTCTTGTTGACCAGGTCACGAAGATCACGGTCCTGAAGAACATGGACTACGGTCAGAGCATCCCCGTCATCGGGGACTGGCTGAGGTTGACCTACACCGAGAATCCGGGCATGGCGTTCGGCATCGAGCTCGGGGCACCCGCGCTCGTGACGATCTTCTCCATTGTCGCCACCATCCTCATCGTGGTGTATCTGGCTCGGGTTGGACGACTCTACGCGCCTTACCGGTACAGCCTGTCGCTGGTACTTGGGGGAGCTGTGGGCAACATCATAGATCGTGTCTTCTACGGCGCCATCTGGTACGACGAGCCGCTATTCCTCGGGCGCGTTGTGGACTTTATCCATGTCAACCTTTGGCGAGGTCATGTGCCGGAGGCGATCCCGTTCATAGGCGGCAACTACATCGCCCTGTTTCCCATCTGGAACGTGGCAGACATGGCCATCGTGACGGGTGTCGCCGGGATTCTGATCTTTCAGCGTTCGTTCCACCGAGCGATGGCGGCCATGGAGGTCTCGGCGAGTCCGGTTGTGGCGGGCACGGCACCCATCGACGGCGTAGCGCCAAACGACCCACTGGCTCCCGATAGCGAAGCGGCGCCCAAGTAGGCGAGCAGGGCGTTCGAGCCGCCCGCCGACTGGTCAGACCCCATGCCGGACGCGGTCAGTCCGGGCAAGCGCCTACCAGCTGGCTCTGACTGCGAAGGTCACCACGCGCGGCAGCAGCTCACGCACTCCTCGGTCCAGAATGCCGGAGTCCGGTGTCGAACTGTAGTAGCGCTCCTTGTCCAGGACGAACCGCCAGTCTGCCGTGTTGGTACGACCAAGCAGGTTGATGACGTCCAGGCGTGCCTGCATGCCGACCGGTCCCAACTCGAACGAGTAGCCGGCGCCGACGTCCAGCTGCACCAAATCGGGCAGCTTGTGGGTGTCGGGTTCGGTCAATGCGTAGTGCTCAGCCTGTCGCCGAATCCGCTCACCGGTGCCCGTGTTGATGGTGGACTCGAGCAGGCGATCGAGGTCGTTCGAGTAGGCACCGAGAAAATCGTAGTAGGCCTGTCGGAATCCCCAGGTCCGACCGGAGATCATGCGCCAACGCGCCAGCAGGACCATGCCCGCTCGAGGCATGACGTTCGTGGAGAGTTCCACGCGATGAGGCTCACCCCAGGGCACGGTGAGTAGCCGGTCCGTGCCCTGAATGCGGCGTCGGCCGTCCGTGTACTCGTATCGGGCCTGCAGGCTGGAGAGGCCGAATGATCGTTTCAGGACCAGGGAATAGCCCCGGGTGCTTCCGCTGGACGAGCGAAGGAAATCAGACTGGGCAAGGTTGGGCACGTCGGTAGATGCCGCATAGTCGAGGGCAAGAATGTGGTAGTGCCGCTTGTAGTGGCTCTCCGCACTGACGGTCCACCGGGGGGCCGGCCGCCACAGTACTTCGCCCGTCAGATGGCCGGACTTGGGGGGAGCGACGCTTGAGTCGACAGCCATCCAGAACCGGGTGGACGAGACAAACGTGCGCGGGCTGCGACTGGAGACATCAAACTGGTTGACAAACTGACGGTAGATGCCACTGCCGAGGTAAAAGGACCAATCGCCGGAACGGGTGCCCGGGAAATCCAGTCGCGCCGCCAGGCGGGGCTCGGCGTAGAGCGACTTCCTGGCAGCCAGGTAGGTGAACCGGCTTCCCATTTCGAGCACCGCATGCCGACCCACCTGCATTTTGTCCTGTACAAAGGACGCGAAGCGCCAACCGGAGAAGCTGTGCTCAAGAGGCAGCTGCTGGCTGCCGGCGATTCGCACGCGATCCGATGTGAGAACCGCTTCGATACCGGCTTCTGCGTAGTGCCGGTCGGAGAGCGTATAGTCGATTCCTGCAGAGAGGCCAGCCTCCGAAACGCGATTTCCATCGTCCTCCGGGGAGGCGAGTGTAATCTGATCCCGGGCTACGAAGTCGTGGCGCAGGCCGTATCGGGAGTACCGGGCCTGCAGTGAGCCCAGGGATCGCGCCGAAAGCACGGCATCATAGGATACTTGCGCCGTGGCTGTCCGCCAGAAGTAGACGTCCGACAGCTGGCCCAAACTGTCTATGTCCACGATGCCTCCCGTGCTGGAGACGTCGATGCCGGAGAGGTCGTTGCCGAGCTGGCTGCCACCCAGAAACAGAGAGGCGCCGAGCGTTTGCAGGTTGCGCTTGACCTCTCCGGCCAGGTGCAGATCGCCGAACTGCATGCTGGGGCTGCCGATGGGCGGGAAGGTGTCGAAGGGCGTGTTGCGTTCGGCAAAGGCAGACAGCAGGAAGCTGTCGATGAGATTCCAGTCGTCCAGCAGGTTTGAGAGACTGCGCGGCGCGGACAGGGACCACAAGCCGATGCGCGATGCCCCCATGACGGTCGCGCGCATATCGCGTCCCGCGTGCACGCCGGAGAAGCGTGCATTGATGCTGAGCGGGTCGGCCTGAACAAGCGAGCGAGAGGCGAATCCGGCCTCGGGATTGAGGCCGCGCAGGGCGTAGCGCAAGTCATGGCGCGCCTCGATCACACCCGAGATGTGACTTCCCAGCGGGGCGCCGAAGCCCGCCTTGTTGATTCGGATCGATCCGAGCGCAAACGGACTGAACGGTCCGATGAAAGACGCGACGTTGAGCGGGATGAACACCGGCGCTCCGTCGAGCCTGAACTGATGCTCCCCGGCGTCGCCGCCCTGGATATGCACGTCTCCGGTCGCGTCGTTCACACGCACGCCCATCAGGGCATCCAGGCCTTGCAGGCTGTTTGCGGTGCCCAAGCCGCTGGTAAGATCCTCCTGTTCGGCGAGGGCGAATCCCAGCACCGTGGACGAGGGCTGCATGGCCAGACCCTCCAGTACGAGGGGGGCTAGCAGGACTGCCTGGGCGGTGAGTTCGATTTCCGGGCGAACGGAGCCGCCCGGCTCGATGACAATTTGCCTGGAGGTGGTCTGGTAGCCGATGTGGGATACCTGTACGGCGTACTCGCCCGGCAGCAACCTGTCGAAAGCGAACATGCCGCTCTCATTGGCCACGCGGCCGCGCTGGGCTTCAGCCAGATAAACGTGCGCCGAAGGCACCGGCTGGCCGGTACCCGAGTCCACCACGATGCCACGCATGTTGCCCCAGAGGGGAGGAGCCTCGATCGCGGCCTCGATGACGTACGTGCCGGACGAGCGACGGTAGAAGTCCAGGCCCGTGCCCCGCAGAATGCACTGCAGCACGCCCTCGACCCGCTCGTCGCGGGCGACACAATAGACCCGTTTGCCTTCCACAAGAATTGGAAGCCAGACGATGTTCAGGTCGGCCGCCGCCTGAAATTGCCGGAGTGTCTCATCCAGCGGCGTGCCGCGCCAGGCAAACGTGTACGTGGCGTCCTGGGCAGCGGCTTCCCTGACGGGCAAGGCCGCGACCAGCAGCAGAAGCAGCACCAGGGTTCGCATCCCGGCGCCGGCTATGGTATTCGTCCGCGACATCTGTCCAATACCGGACAGACCGTGCAACCTCAATCCTACGGTCCGCCCAGACCGAAAAATACCGCGCAGCGAGACGGGATACAGTGACGCCAGGGGAGTGGTGCAGACAGTTCGCCACCCATACGCGGCAGGTCGAAGCGAGTGCCGCGAAAAATCGTGGCCGCGGGGTAGTGGGTGGGTGCTGCTCCGGATGTGGTGTGCGGGGTCGAAAACGGGGCCCTGATTACACAACTACACCCTTCCAAGAGCACCCTTGGTCGAATACGGGCCCTGATTCCACAATCGCGGGCTTCGAAGGGCCGCCGAGGTTGAATCCGGGGCCCTGATTCCACATTGGCGGGGTGGAGGGCGGTGGCGGCCCCGCGACTAACGCTGGGCGCGGTGCGGGCAGCCCCAGGCCTCCCGGTCACGGCCCTGCGCAACCGAAACGCTACGGCCGCTCGCTCTGATACACCTCGAACCCGTTCGCCGTGGGCCGGATCTCGGCACCCACCGCATCGGCCAGGTCCGCGAGAATCTGGTCTATGCCGATCGTCGTCTCCCGCCAGTAGTTGACCTCGATGCGACTGATGGCCTCGGTAGCGTCGATACGCAGGTCGAAGCGTCGCTCGAGCTCTTCAAACACCCCACCGAGGGCGACACCATCAAAGGCCAGACCGCCGAAGCGCCATGCCGTGGCGCGCTCTACCGAAACCGGTTGGGGAGCCTGTACGGTCGTGGCGACACGAGTACCCTGACCGGCGGTCAACCGTACCTCGTCGTCATCACCGGACACGCGCACGACACCGTGCTCGACCGCAACCTGTGTCGCGTACTCAAACCGGGATTCCCGGGCCCGCACGTTGAAGGCGGTCCCGACCACTTCCACGGACGAATTAAACGTGCCGATGCGGAACGGCAGGTCGCCGGATTCCGAAGCGGGCGTCACATCGAAGAAGGCCTCACCGTCCAGGTCTACGGAGCGGTCGGAGACGGCAAACCCGTCTGAGACACGGAGTTCTGTGTGTGGAGCGAGGTCCACACTTGTGCCGTCCACCAGATTGATCGAAGCCACCGCATCGCCGGCCCGGTACACGGACTGGGAGGGATGCGTCAGGTAGCCCGCCATTACAAACAGCAGCAGACTCGCGGCTACCGCCGTGTATTGGCGGAACACCGAGGTGCGTACAAGACGCAGCATGCGCACCGGTGCGGCCTGTCGCGGCGCAACGCTCGGCGAGAGCCGCACGGAGGGTCGCTCGGCCGTCATGGCTGCCAGGGCCTGCCACGAGCGGGCCTTCACAC
This sequence comes from Rhodothermales bacterium, assembly GCA_017643395.1. Lineage (NCBI taxonomy): Bacteria > Pseudomonadati > Rhodothermota > Rhodothermia > Rhodothermales > Rhodothermales bacterium. Next base: position 19,153 of record JAEPNP010000008.1, read on the forward strand.
CGGCATCGACTGCCGGGGCGTCACCCGCCAATTCCCAGGCCTCCTTGAGGACCTCCCGCTCATCAGCAGGCACCTCCGCAAGGACGCGTTGCAGGGAATCGTATGATCCGGCGTTACGCATGGTGAATTGCAGCCTAACGGACTTCCACGCCTGCCTCGCGGTAGGCGTCCAGTTTCTTCCGTATGTGCTGCAGGGCTAGCACGATGTGGTTGTTGACAGTCTTTGGCGCGAGGCCCATCAACTTCGATATCTCCTCGTGGCTCAGACCCTCCCGGCGGCTCAGCAGGAACGCCTCTTTCCGGCGTTCGGGCATCGCGTTGATCCAGGAGTTGATCTTGCTACCGAGGGTATCGGCGTCGATGTAGTCCTCTACAGAATGTTCGTCCGAAGAGAGTTCTGAGCCGGCATCCAGAGCCTCTGTCCGACGGCGCTTCTTGTGTCGCTCATGGTTGAGCGATGCATTTCGCACCATCTGAAACAGAAGCGCCTTCAGCGAACGCTCTGGGTCAAGCGAATCCCGGACCTGCCAGATCTTGGCAAAGGCCTCCTGAACCAGGTCCGCTGCAGCCTCCCGATCACGCACGATGTAGTCCGCATAGCGATACAACGGGTCGTGCATGTTTTCAAACAGGGCGGCGAAAGCTTCCCGGTCAGAAGACCGTATGGCGATCGACCAGATCCGAAACTGCCCTTCCGAAACGTCAGACATCAGGACAACCTCCGATCAGGGGTAATACAACCCCGGAACCCGAAATACCCAATGGATAGAGCATTTCTGTGTGGACCATTGTCTGATGGATTGAATGCAAGCCCGTAAGTCGTTGTGGCAGTAAGAAGGGGAGGGGCCGGGGGAGGGGAGTTCCAAGGCCGGGAACCCCCGCTTTTCGCGAAGATCCGGAAGGTAAAGTCGTGCGACTCCATTAAACGGAACACCGCAATTCAATGGCGATTATAGGCGGCCCATCCGTTGGGAGGCCCCATTCGGATCGGACCCTTCCGCCCGGTGGTACGACGTTTGCCGCCTCCCGATCCTGAACCACCAAGGCTCCCAATGAGCTACGATCTCAGCCGGATACGCAACTTCTGCATTATTGCGCACATCGACCACGGGAAGAGCACCCTGGCCGATCGGCTGCTGGAGCGAACCGGAACCCTGACTTCCCGGGAGATGGAAGCCCAGGTGCTCGACTCCATGGACCTGGAGCGTGAGCGTGGGATCACCATCAAGAGCCACGCCATCCGGATGCAGTACCAGGGCGCGGACAGTCAGGAATACACCCTGAATCTCATCGACACGCCGGGCCACGTGGACTTCACCTATGAGGTCTCGCGAGCGCTGAAAGCGTGCGAGGGCGCGATTCTCGTGGTGGACGCGGCGCAGGGCATCGAGGCGCAGACCATTTCGAACCTGTTCCTGGCGATGGAGAATGATCTGGAGATCATTCCCGTCATGAACAAGGTGGACCTGCCGAGCTCCAACCCGGACGTGGTGGCGCAGTCCATCGAAAACCTGATCGGCGAGCCCGCTGAGGACGTTTTGCGCATCAGCGCCAAGACGGGAGAGGGCGTCGATGAACTCCTGGAGGCCATCGTCCGTCGGGTCCCGGCGCCGACTGGCTCGGCCGACGCACCGCTGAAAGCGCTGATTTTCGATTCAGTCTTTAACACGTACCGCGGCTCGATCGTGTACGCCCGTGTCTTCGACGGCACGCTCCAGAAGGGGCAGCGCATGCGGTTCATGTCCAACGGGCGCGAGTACGATGCGGAAGAGCTCGGCTTTCTGCGGCTGAACATGGAGCCGGTGAAGAAGCTTCGTGCCGGCGAGGTGGGCTACGTGATCGGATCCGTCAAGGACGTCAAGGACACGCGGGTCGGCGATACAATCACCACCGCCCGGGGCGGCGCTACCGAGCCTATTTCCGGCTTCCGGGACGTCAAGCCCATGGTGTTCTCGGGCGTATACCCGACGAACTCGGAGGACTTCGAAGATCTTCGGGCCTCGCTCGACAAGCTGCAGCTGAACGACGCCGCGCTGACCTACGAACCGGAAACCTCGGCCGCTCTCGGCTTCGGTTTCCGCGTCGGCTTCCTGGGCCTGCTCCACATGGAGATCATCCAGGAGCGTCTGGACCGCGAGTTCGGTCTCGACATCATCACCACAGTCCCGAACGTGAAGTACATCGTCCAGAGGACGGACGGATCGGACATGGTGGTGGACAACCCTAGCCTGATGCCCCATACGGGCGTGATTTCGGAGATCCGCGAGCCGTACGTCAAGGCGGAGATCATCACGCCGAGCGAGTACATCGGCAATCTGATGCAGCTTTGCCAGGAGCGCCGAGGGGTCTACAAGAACACCCAGTATCTCGATACCGAGCGGGTGAACCTCGTCTACGATCTTCCTTTGGCGGAGATCGTGTTTGACTTCTATGACAAACTGAAGAGCCTCAGCCGGGGCTATGCTTCGTTCGATTACGAGTTCACGGACTACCAGACCAGCCATCTGGTGAAGCTGGACGTGATGATCAACGGGGACCCGGTCGATGCGCTCTCCACCATTGTCCACCGGGAGAAGGCCTACGAGATGGGTCGCAAGCTGACTCGCAAGCTGCGAGAGCTGATTCCCCGTCAGATGTTTGAGGTGGCGCTCCAGGCTACGATCGGAACCCGCGTCATCGCGCGTGAAACCGTTCGGGCGATGCGCAAGGACGTAACGGCCAAGTGCTACGGCGGTGACATCTCCCGGAAGCGCAAGCTGCTGGAGAAGCAGAAGGAGGGCAAGAAGCGCATGAAGCAGGTCGGGCGCGTGGAAGTCCCTCAGGAAGCGTTTCTGGCTGTTCTGTCGATGGACGAGTAGATGACGAGGGGGCTGTTGCTACTCCTGGCGCTGGGTCTGTACGGGCCCGCCGGAGCGCACGCCCAGGAACTTGCCGACCGGTTCCGCCGCGTGCGCATGGTCTACGTGGCGCAGGAAGTGGCCCGTCAGCAGGGCATGCGCCTGGAGCCCAGGCCACCGGATCACCTGGCTACTCGCGGAGATTCCCTGGCCGCCTGGATGGATTCGCGGAAGCCTGAGATCGAGCTGCCCGCTCCCGAGCCGCCACCGCCTCCGTTCCGGGTGGAGCGGGTCAAGGTCTACACTCGCCTGGAGCGTCCGGTCTTCCAGGGCAGGCATCGTCAGGCCAAGTGGGCGTTCATGCAGGGCCGCAGACTCACCGAGATCGACACGACGTCCACCGCCGATCTGCGGGCACGCCTTCAGGCGCACTTCGGTCCGCCGACCATGACGCTTGCAGAGATGGACAGTGTCGCCGGCCGTTCGGCCGAGGAAATCATCCAGTTCGAATACTGGATGGTGGTCAACGACTCGATCCCCGTCATGATCATCGATGTAAACGGACCGCTGTCCCGCGGTGTCGTTGTAGCAACCGAGGCCAGGTGGCGCGAGTCACTGGATGCGCTGCGCTACGGACTGCTCGGGAGGCTGTTCACCGATCCTCGGCGCGAACCGTTTGTGGACTATTTCTACCAGACAGAAACGGCAGCCTGGTATGCCACCGGATTTGACGGAGCAACGTTCTTCCATCAGCGTATTGGGACGCCGAACCTCACGATGGGGCGGCCGCGCCTGGCACAATACGTGAGTGATTCGCAGCGTTAAGCCCTCGACCCCTCGAAACTGAGTTCCTTCGTGGCCAAGACAGAATCATCACGAGCAGAGCGCAAGAAGCGCCGCGCCGACCGTAAGAACGCGCGCGGACAGGCTCCGCAGAAGAGCAAGCTGCGCGAATGGCTGGATGCTGTCGTGTTTGCCGTCGTCGTGATGACGATCGTGCGCACACTCTTCTTTGACCTGTTCCGGATTCCGACGCCGTCCATGGAGAAGAGCCTGCTCGTGGGCGACTACCTCATGGTGTCCAAGCTGCACTACGGCACGCGTACTCCGATGACGCTGGGTATCCCATTCACCGGCATCTACCTGCCGGGCGTCAATCTGCCGAATACCCGTTTCCCCGGGTTCAGTGAAGTCAAGCGAGGCGATGCGATCGTCTTTAACTGGCCGGCCGACGAAGGTCCCATCGATCGAAGGGAGCACTACATCAAGCGCGTCATCGGACTGCCTGGCGAGTCGGTGCAAATCGATGACAAGGCGGTGCTGGTAGACGGCGAGCGCGTGCCGTTGCAGGAGGGCATGCAGCAGACCTGGGACATCGTCAAGACGGAAGCGCGCATGCAGCTCTCCGGAGCTGCGCTGACGGATCTCGGCGTTTCTCAGCTGATTCAGACGCCTGATCCGGCGATCGTGCGCGTCGCAGCGACGGAGGCCGCGGCTCAGGAAATTGGGCAATGGCCGTGGGTGGAAGCGGTCCGTCCCGCCATCGCCGCCCCGAATCCCGGGCTGTCGGCGCTCATGTACCCCTCCTCAAAAGGCTTTACACCCGACAACTACGGACCGCTGCCTATCCCCTCGGAAGGCCAAACGGTGACGCTTACCGCCGAAAATTGGGAGTTCTACGCCCCGGCCATCACACGGTATGAAGGACACGACTTCGAGGCTCGGCCCGATGGTTCGTTCGCGATCGATGGCGTGCCCGCAGAGACGTTCACCTTCTCGCAGGACTATTTCTTTGTGATGGGAGACAACCGCGACAATTCCGAGGACAGCAGGTTCTGGGGCTATGTGCCCATGAGCCACGTCGTCGGCAAGGCGGTGTTGGTCTATTTCAGCTGGGACGCGAGCAAGAGGCTGCCGCGCTTCGGTCGCATCTTTTCGCTGATTCGGTAGGCGCGGGCTCTGATTGCGTCAACCTATTCGGCCGCCCGGGGCGCGATCAGGTTCCATATTGGCTCGGATTGAACCTATTCGGGCGCCCGGGGCACGATTAGGTTCCATATTGGCTCGGATTGAACCTCTTCGGCCACCCGGGGCGCGATCAGGTTCCATATCGGCGCTGAGTCAATCTTTTCGGCCACCAGGGGCGCGATCAGGTTCCATATTGGCTCGGATTGAACCTCTTCGGCCGCCCGGGGCGCGATTAGGTTCCATATTGGCTCGGATTGAACCTATTCGGCCGCCAGGGGCGCGATTAGGTTCCATACCGCCGCTGAGTCAACCTATTCGGCCGCCCGGGGCGCGATCAGGTTCAATACTCGCCGCACCGCGCCGCGCCGGTCGGGCCTTCCGCACGGTAAAGTCGCCTCGCAAGCTGACGGTCAGTCTCCGCGGCGGACGCGGTCGAACATCTCCTGCTGACGCGTGCCCGGCGGCACGTCGTACGGATTGCCGGGAAGGATCACGCGATTGAGGATCGGGTAGCGCGCGCGCTCGTGGAACGGCTGGGGATCGCCCACCGGATCCTCACCGATCACAAGCACGGTAGTCCCAGGCTCGATCACCCGCACATTTGCGGAGCTGACCATGCCCGATCCGGCCGACGTGACCCAGGTGTCTCCCCAGTCGTAGATCCACTTTGCGTCCTCTTCCACCAGGCGCACGCACCCGTGGCTACTCGGACCGCCAGTGGGCATGGGATACTGGTGGATATGGATGCCGCGGCCCTCGTGGAAGTTGAACACCCAGTACATCTCCCACGGTTCGCCCGGAGGCGACATGGACGACACACGATATTCGGTCTTCCAGTTGAAATTGAAGCGGCCCGTCGGTGTGGGCGTGATCTCCCCACCGGTATTGACGATTCCCCAGCGCGCCAGTCGTCCATTTTCGTAGGCAGCCCACGCCTGCACACTCTTGTCGATCACGAATAGCTTGTCGAAATCGGCTCCGCCCTGGTAGAACTTCGGAAAGGGGGTATAGGCGCAGAACTCCAGGTCAAAGCGGCTCGGCACGACCAGCGTGTCGCCCACTTCGGCGCGCTCAATCAGTTTGCGGTTGAGCATGCCCACAAGCTTGGCTCGTTTCCGGCCCAACTGCAGGTCGCCGTCTCCGATCACCTTGTAGAACGTGTTTCTGGCCAGTACAGAATTGTTGCGGCTCGAGTAGAGGATGAAGTACTCGTAATTGACCTCGGGCAATTCGGTCACACGCGGGCTGCACGGCGACAGAATCTCAGCCAGCGCCCGCTGATTGATGTACTGACCGCTGGCCGGTAGCGCAGTCGCGAGAGCGAGCAACAGGAGCAAAGGGAATCGAAAACGCATAATCAAAGCATCAAGCGGTGGCCGGAGCGCACCCTTCCTCTCGCAATTGTTGGACCATTTCCAAACTGCCGAGCACCACGAGGGAATCTCCCGGCGTGAGCTCGACATCGGAACGTGGATTGAATACCATCTTGTCGGTCTCCTTGTCGATGATTGCCACGACAATGGCCTCGAAACGGCTCCTGAAGTCGCTTCCATCCAGGCTGGAGCCGGCGAGAAGGCTGCCCTCTTCGATCTTCACCTCCTGCAGGTTCATGCTCTCGGTGAAGCGCACACTACTCATGAACTTGTCGACATCGGGTCTCAAAATGACCTGTGCCATGCGATCAGCCCCGATTTCGTAGGGCGAAATCACCTGGTTTGCTCCGGCGCGCAGCAGTTTGCGGCGATTCTGCTCCTTGTCCGTGCGCGCCAGAATGAAGACGTCCGGATTCATCTCCCGGGCTACCAGCGTTACAAAGACGTTGGCCCGGTCCTCGGGAAGCGTGAGAATGAGGCCCTTTGCCCGTCGGATACCCGCCGCGTCGAGCGTCATCTCCTCCTCGGCGTCACCATCGACATGCGTAAACCCGGCATCGAGGATCTGGTCGATTTTCGGCTGGGACCTCTCAATGATCAGAAAGGGAATGTCGTTAACCGACAGGTCGACGGCGATTCGACTCCCGATGCGGCCGAATCCGCAGATGATGTAGTGATCCGACAACTTCTCGATCATCTTGAGGCGGTGACGTTCGCTGAACGTGCGACTGTTGATCAGAATCTGGGCAGACCGAGTGGCTATGAACGCCACCGTGCCGATGCCGCCCAGCCCCAGAAAGATCGTAAACACTCTTCCGAGGGGCGAAAGGCTCTGCACCTCGCCGAACCCGATCGTGGTCAGCGTGATGAAGGTCATGTAGAACGCGTCCAGCCACGACCACTCCTCGATGACCACATAACCCACGGCGCCGAGCCCCATAAGTCCGGCCAGGGCCAGGTTGGCCGCCATCAGCTCTCGCCGGGCGGAGTCGTCGGCCCTACTCAGGCCACGAGGTTTGTGCTCGGTATCCCGAAGACGCGTGAGTGCCATGTTTCGCGCGCTTCCTGTTCGATGCGGCCCAGGTCGGCGACTTGAGTGAGGGAGAGGTCAATGACGGGAGTAGTTCCGAGCACCCTGCCGGCTGCGACAAGGGCTCGGAACTCCGGTCGTTCTACGACCTGAACCTCGCCTTTATCGGTTCTGTAGGCAATGGAGAGGCCGGTCATCCACCGAAAGTCCATCGCCCGTCCAATCCCTTCCAGGATATGCACGGACTTGTCGATTCCGCATCCGGATATGTCGGCTTCCTCGACGACGGCGGCGATTCCAAGCAGGCGGCCTTCGATGAGCTCTGCGGCGGCCAACACCGGTCTGCCATGGCTGGTCCAGGTGTCCATGAAGGCCTGAACGCGGGTCATGACAAAGTCTTGCTCCGACGGCGTCAGCACGCGATCGCAGGCGTACAGCCAGAGCCGCGCCTCCTGAGGGAGACGGGAAATCTTGGAAAAATGGGTCATCGGGGGCTACTCAAACAGCGTTCCTGAAGTGTTCGAATCGGGGACGGAAAGGGAGTTGGCTTCCCCGTCTCCTCCAGCCGGGCTTCCGGCTGGTTGGGCACGCAACTTCTCCACACGCTGCTCTGCCTGCTCAAGTCGTTCCATGCATGTGCGTGCCAGCTTCGTTCCCTGTTCGTACAGTTCTATCGCCTGCTCCAGACCAGTCTCCGGGCTTTCTAGCAATTCCGTGAGCTTCTCGAGGCGATCGAGGCTTTCCTCAAAGGTCCCTTCCGGAGAAGACATGGCATAAAAGCTGGTTGAGCGGCCTTGTACCGACCGCGCGCCGGAAAGATCACGTATACTCCCGCCCGCTTGCCAAAGGAGGACTGGACTGAATGGATCTGGGACTGAAAGACCGTGTAGCTGTTGTGACCGGCGCCAGCCGGGGAATCGGGCGAGGTATCGCCGAATCGTTGGCCCGGGAGGGCTGCAAGCTGGTGGTGTGCGCCCGCGGGGAAGAGCGACTGGAAGAAACCGCTACGGCGCTGCGTGAGCTGGGTGCTGAGGTGGTGGCTGTTTCGGGCGATGTGACCTCTGCTGAAGGGGCCGTGCGGCCGATAGAGACCGCGCTTTCCGAGTTCGGTGCCGTGCATGTGCTGGTGAGCAACGTCGGCGGCAATCGTCGTGGCCGTTTCGCCGATACGTCGGATGACGACTGGGAAGCCGTGCTGGACGCCAACCTGCGTGCGCACATTCGTGTGGCACGTCGGGCCGTGCCGGCCATGGAACAGTCCGGTGGAGGAGCGATCACCTTCACGGCTTCGATCTTCGGACGGGAGGGGGGAGGTCCCGGCCTCTCGATCTACAACAGCACCAAGAGCGCGCTGATTTCGATGGCCAAGATCATGGCCATGGAGCTTGCGGAGAAGAACATCCGCGTGAATACCATCGCGCCGGGTTCGATTCGATTTCCGGGCGGCAGCTGGGACCGGCGCTGCAACGAGGACCCCGAGGGCATGAAGGCGTTTATCGCTGACAACCTGCCGTTCGGCCGGTTTGGTCGCGTGGAGGAGGTGGCCGACACCGCGGCCTTCCTCAGTTCGGACCGCGCCTCATGGATCAGCGGGGCATGCCTGAACGTGGACGGCGTGCAGTCCAAGTCCCTGATCTAGGCGGGCTCGCAGGCAGCCCGACCCCGGGAGATCAGACGTAGCGCGTGTAGGTGACGTTCACGCGGCGGGCACCCGTTTCGGCCCGGCGCCATTGCACCAGGATCGGGCTCTGGTACGTCCCTGCGATAATGCGACTCGGCTTTTCGGCCTCGCTGCCCTCGACGACCAGGCTGACACCGCGTTTCATGCGGAGAAACCGCTGGGCCGGTACCTGTACGAACTTGTCGATCACCCGCTCGATGAAGGATTCCGAGAGACCCGCCCGGTCTATGAATCGGTTCACGAAGTGCACCAGGTCATATTTGGCGTAGTCCTTGGCCTTCTCCTTGATGGCTTTCGGGTCGCGCAGCATGTTGCGGCCGCGCTGGGCCATGAACCGGATCGGGTCCTGTAGCACCTCGCGGAGGTCGTGACGCATCAGCAGCGTCTCGTACTCGTTGACGGTCAGGCCGGTGTTCTTCTCACAGGGATCCAGGGCCAGATCGATGCGGCCGCGATCGATCCCGTGGATGCGAATCAGCTCATGCAGCCGGTCAAAAAGGCCAAGCTGGGGATCCCAGAGATTGATGGAGTCGATTGGGTGCTTCGAAACCGGGATTTCCAGAGTGAACTGGTCTACGATCTCATCCCGGTTGTAGCCAAGGGCCGTCGTGCGACGATTCCGGCGGTTCTCCTCATACACGCCGTCGAGATCCACAAAGTAGACTGGCGTGTCCGGCTCGTTGTGGTACGTGACCGTGTTTTCGAGGCCCGACCCGATGAAGGTCAGGTGCGAGTCGGCATTGCGGGGCTCGACCAATTTCTGTTCATCGGACAACTCATCCCGCAGGTCCATCTGGTCGTGCCGGTAGTCGGCACCCTCGGGAAACAGACCCTGAAAAGAGCCCACATAGGCCTGCAGCGTCTGACGATCATGACCCAGCCTCTTCGCGAACACCTGCTCGAAGTAGCCGGCTGTGGTGTGGTAGGACGTATATGTGGTCCGGGGAAACTCAGACAGGAATCCGGGCGCCTGCTCCTCAATCCGCTTCGAAACATCAATGATGTCGACCCGCCGTTCCGGCTGGATGTCGACAGTTACTTCAGCAGGTTCCTGAGCCATTACTTGGTGTGGGCGTTGGAAATGAGGGAGCGGCCTTCTGAATCAGCAGAGGTGAACGAGGTGTCCCCGTCACCGTTCCGAACCTGTCGTGCCGACACGCTTCCTTCTTGGAATCGTATACGAAAAGGTTCATCGGATGGCACGTCGCGCGCGCTGACAATGCGACGACCGGCGTGTTCGACGAGCGCAAAGCCGGTTTCAAGCGGTCGGAGGGGGTTCATCCCTTCGAGACGGGCCTTGCGCGCTTCCAGTTGCAGCTTCGCACGCTCCAGCAGGGAGGCCAGGGAGCGCTCCAGTCGCGTGACACGTCGGTCCACCTCGCCCCGCGCCCGGTCGATGCGCAGCCCGGGATGCGGGACCCGGCGTGCCCGCTCCACTAGTGCCCTGGCGCGTTGGATACGCGCACGGATGAGTCCGTCCTGTCTGGCCGCGATCGCGCGCAGCGTGCCACGGAGCTCTTCCTGGTCCGGAACCGCAAGCTCGGCCGCCATGCTCGGCGTAGCCGCTCGCTGGTCCGCCACAAGGTCAACCAGCGTGGAGTCGGACTCGTGACCGACACCCGAGACAACCGGTATTCCGGACGCGTGCACGGCGCGCACCGTCACCTCCTCGTTGAACGCCCAAAGGTCCTCAAGGCTGCCACCACCCCGTCCGACAATCAATACATCCGGACGCTGCGGATGTGACCCGGGCAGGCGGTTGAAGGAGCGCACCGCCCGCGCGATATCGTTTGCGGCGCCATCGCCCTGGACCAGAACCGGCTGCACCACCACCCGCGCCAGGGGATATCGCCGCTTGAGAACGGTGAGGATATCCCGGACCGCAGCGCCCGTGGCGGACGTCACCACCCCTACACACCGGGGGAATCGTGGCAGTGAGCGTTTCCGTGCGGGGTCGAACAGCCCCTCGAGGTCCAGCTTGCGGGCCAGTTCGGCGAGCGCCTTCTGAAGTGCGCCCTCTCCAGCGGGCTGCATGCTGCGCACGCTGATTTGCAGGTCTCCGCGCGCGGCATACACAGTCAGGCCGCCCCGGATGCGGACGCGCATGCCGTCGGCAGGCCGAAACCGCAGGCGAGCTGCGTCGGAGGCCCACATGGTGCAACGGACCTGTGCGCGTTCGTCCTTGACCGTAAAGTAGCAGTGTCCGGAGCGGGGGCGCTTGAAGTTGGAGATCTCGCCTTCAACGAAGACGGTTCGGAACTCTCTCTCGACGAGGCCGGCCAGTCGGCTGACCAGTCGCGTCACCGTTACCGGTTCTTCGCTGCGTCCCCCTGTGTATCTTCCCTCCACCACGGAATAAACAATACGATGGGCAAAGGCGACAAACGCACCAGACGCGGCAAGATTCGGGCAAAGTCCTACGGCAAGAGTCGACCGCGCAAAAGCAACAAGGCATCCAAGAAGTCCTGAGCATGCGAAAGACCGGCGTGGCCCGTGCACAGTGGTCCGCACTGGCCACGGCAGTGCTTCTGCTGATCGCGCCCCGGTCGGGCGCGCAAGAGCTTGATCTCGGGTTTCTGCAGACCCGCGCGGAGGCGACGGGCTACGCGGAAACCACGGGCTATGACGAGGCGGTGGCCTTTCTCGAGGTTGCGGCAGCCCAGTCGGACCGGCTCCACATTACCACTTTCGGATACACGACAGAGGGGCGTTCGCTGCCACTGGTGGTCTGGGGGGACGTGGATCCTGATCCTGTCTCACTTCGCGAAGACACCCGGCTCCGCATCTACCTGCAGGGCAACATCCACGCCGGCGAGGTTTGCGGAAAGGAGGCCATGTTGGCTCTGGTCCGGGACCTGGCCGCCGGTGGTTATGACGCGTGGCTGGACGATGTCGTCCTGCTCATCGCACCCATCTATAACGCGGATGGGAACGAGCGCGTCAGCCTCTACAACAGGCCGAGACAGCACGGGCCCGTGGGGGGCATGGGGCAGCGACCGAATGCCCGCAATCTGGACCTGAATCGGGACCACATGAAGCTCGCGAGTCCCGAAGCACGCTCTCTGGTCCGCATGATCAGCGCCTATGATCCACACGTGCTGGTGGATCTGCATACCACCAACGGATCCCGCCACGGATACCATCTGACGTACGCGCCGCCGCTGAATCCGAACACCCACCCGGCCATCGACGGGCTTCTTCGCGACGAGCTTCTGCCGGCAGTCACGGACGCCGTTCGCGAGCAGCACGGCTGGGAATTCTACCACTACGGCAACCTGCCCTTCCGGAATGCCCCGCGTGGCTGGTACACGTTTGATCATCGCCCGCGATTCAGCAACAACTATGCGGGCCTGCGCAACCGATTCGGCATTCTCTCGGAGGCCTACTCCTACGCGTCGTTCGAAGATCGAGTGCGTGCCTCACGGGCGTTTGTGGAGGCCATCGTGAACTATGCGGCAGCGAATCGGGAAGCCATGATGGGCGCCCTTCGGGAGGCGGACGATGCCGTCCTGCCGGGATCGGAGTACGGCGTGACGGCCACCTGGAAGCCAACGCCTGAGGATGTCCCCATCCTGCTGGGAGAGGTGGAGCAGGTCCGAAACCCGTACTCCGGGGCTCCGATGCTCCTGCGAACAGATGAGACACGGGTCGAGGACATGCCGGCGTACATCGCCTTTCAGGCCGCCGAGACGACCGTGCTACCGGAAGCCTACCTGATTCCTCCCGGCCACGATTCGGTCATCGCTCTCCTGAAGGACCATGGTGTGGAAGTCATGGCGGCTCCGGGCGGGCGCGCGCTCGGCGAGGCCTTTGGCATTGACTCGACGCGTGTCGCTGAGCGCGCCTTCCAGGGCGTGAATGAGCGCACAATACTCGGAAGCTGGGCGCCGCGTTCTCAGGAGACGACTCAGGAGTGGACCCGGGTGCCTCTGGCGCAACCCCTTGGCCGCCTCGTGGCGTATTTGCTGGAGCCAAGGAGTGACGACGGCATTGTCAATTGGGATCTGATACAGTTCGACGGACCGGAATACCCGATCCTGCGCATCCCCGCCGGGCATCGGGAGTGAGCGCTCCGTACCCGATTGATGCCATCCTGGAAACCGAACGGCACGGCTTCGACGAGCTGGCGGAGTCGGTGCTTGCCTACCAGCGACAGGAGAACCCGGTGTACCGCCGGTTCAGCCAGGTAGCACGGCATCTGCCGGTGGAGGCCTTCAAGCGCACGGCGGTCACCACTTTCCCGGCTGAAGAGGCCGAGGCGGTCTTCCAGTCCAGCGGCACGGGATCAGGCACGCCGTCTCGGCACTACGTGCGGTATCGGGACGACTATCGTGCGGTGGTCACTGCGGGGTACACGCGCATCTTCGGCGATGGGCCCCGGCGCATCATTGCTCACCTGCCTGCCTATGCGGAGACCTCATCGCTCGTAGCCATGGCCTCCGATCTGATGGAGCGGTTCGGGGCCGACGGCTCGGGTTTCTTCCTGGATGACCCGGGCTTGCTGGACCGGGCCGTGCATACTCCCGGAGCCCCGATCTGGCTGATCGGCGCTGCATTTGGTTTGCTGGATCTGGTCGATGAGCGGCCTCGCGCGCTGCCGGAGGGCAGTGTTGTCGTTGAAACCGGCGGCATGAAGACCCACAGACGGAGCATACCCCGGACCGAGCTTCATGCGCGGCTGCAAGTGGGCTTTTCAGTGCCTGTGACGTCACTCTGGAGTGAATACGGCATGTGTGAGCTGATGTCCCAGGCCTGGGGGCGTTCTGGGGAGGCCTTCGAATCGCCGCCCTGGATGAAGGTCTCGATCGTGAATCCGGAGGATCCCGTGCGGGAGGTACCGGCGGGTCAGACTGGTGCGATTGCCGTGGTGGACCTTGCAAATCAGCACTCGGCCTCGGCCATCCTTACGCAGGACCGGGGTCGCATGGCCCCGGGGGATCGATTCGAAGTACTTGGCCGTCTTACAGGCGCCGAACTGAGGGGCTGTAATCACTTGATGGAGCAGGTTTGATCCGAATCGACCACCAGATCCACCCCAGTGTGCGCACCATTCGCATGGACCGGGCGGAGAAACGCAATGCGTTGGATGCCGAACTCGTCGAGGCATTGACGGCCGCCGTGGTGCATGCGGACGAGGACGATGCGATACGGGTGATCGTGCTTACCGGGACAGGCAAGGCTTTTTCCGCAGGGGCCGATCTGGCGGCGCTGCAACGACTTGCGTCTGCGTCATTCGAAGACAACCTGAATGACAGCCGCACCCTGGCCGACCTGTTCGAGTCGGTCTATCAGAGCAGCAAACCGGTGGTCGCCCGTGTCAACGGGCATGCCATCGCCGGCGGTTGCGGATTGGCCGCCGTATGCGACTTTGTCGTGGCGGACGATCGGGCACGATTCGGATTTACTGAGGTTCGGATCGGCTTTGTGCCGGCCATCATTTCGGTGTACCTGCTGGAACGGTTTCCGGAAGCCGCGGTCCGGCGCGACTTCCTGCACGGGGGCCTGTTTACAGCAGCGGAGGCCGCGGAGCGCGGGTTGGTGAATCAAGTGGTGGGCGCAGATGCGCTCGACGCCGCGGTTGCCTCGCTGGCGGGGGACCTCGCCCGTGAAACAAGTCCTACCGCCGTCGCGGCCACGAAACTGCTCCTGCGTCAACAGCATCCGGATCACGACGTCCGCCTGGAGCGGGCGGTTGAACTCAACGCGCGCGCACGCGGAACGGCGGAGTGCCGGGCGGGCGTGGCGGCCTTCCTGGCCAAGACACCCTTTCCCTGGGCGGACGCATGGGACTCCAACGCGTAAGGCCCTTTTCCGGGAAGCAGTACCCCGAAGCCCAGCGAGAGGCCATCGCCGCGCTTTGGAAGTGGTACGACGTCTCCGGATCCGATCGTGCCACCAAGGAGGATGCCGCCAGGGTTCGATCGGGCGGGCAGCCACTCCGGGTCCCGGCCATGCACTGGCGGCTGCTCGAGGACCGATGCCGGAGATTGAAGGTCGACCCGGTGCCGCTGGCGAACCGGCTGGAAGCGACTGCAAGGCTGCGTTACGGAGACGGGCCGGTCTCCGGAGCCGAGATCACCCCGTTCCTGGATCAGCTTGTCGGATGCGTTGCATCGACGTATGTGAGCCTGATCGGGATGAAGGGCTCCTGGCAGCGCAAATCCGCATCGGAATTCGCGCAGGGCCTCATCCTGTTGGAGTACCTCCAGTGGGCTCCTGAGTACGCGCGGCGCGGCATGACGCTGTTTTGCCGCAAGGAACTGAAACAGGCGGGGATCACCGTCGACGACCTGGCTGGAACGGAGCCGCCCAAAGGCTACCGCGCGCTGGCTTGGAAACAGAGCATCCGAGCACGAGACGCGCTTGCCGGCGCACGAACGCTGATCGTAGAGCTGGATTTTCTGGACCGGCTCTATACCAAGCGGGTCTGGTTCGCCGCGCTCGAATCCCTCTACGTGCTCGACAAACGGGACTTCGACGTCTGGACGGAGAAGCCGAGTCTTTCTCCGGTGGCGAAGGCCAGGGTGGGTATTCAGAGTATTTTCGGTCGCACCGCGTTCCGCTCCTCGTAGCTTCCCGCACACGCAGCCGCCAGATCATGAGCATCACCTACAAGGACGCCGGAGTCGACATCGAGGCCGGCGAAGAGACGGTTCGCCGCATCAAACCCCTGGTGAGATCCACCTTTACCCCCGGTGTGCTGGCCGACATCGGTGCATTCGGCGGATTTTTCGAGCTGGACCTCGCCGCCTGGAAACGGCCGGTCCTGGTCTCCTCGGTCGATGGGGTCGGCACCAAGCTGAAGGTTGCCTTCCGCTCGGACAAGCACGACACGGTTGGACAGTGTTTGGTGAACCACTGCGTCAACGACATCGCCGTCTGTGGAGCGAAGCCGCTCTATTTCCTGGACTATTTCTCCACCGGAGCACTGGATCCTGGCGTGGCGGAGGATGTGATTGCCGGATTTGCCGTCGCCTGTCGGGAGAATGGTTGTGCACTGATTGGCGGCGAAACGGCAGAAATGCCGGACCTGTACCAGGAGGGTGAGTATGACCTTGCCGGCACGGTGGTGGGTGTGGTCGAGAAGGACCGCATCCTTGACGGAAGCCGCGTGGAGAAGGGCGATGTGCTCATCGGACTTCCCTCGACCGGATTGCACACGAACGGCTACTCACTTGCCCGCAAGGTGTTGTTCTCGCGGTTTGAAGTGACTGATCGTCCGGATGCGCTGGGGGGCGCCTCGGTGGGTGAGGCATTGCTCGCCGTCCATCGTTCATATCTGCAGGCGATTCAGGCACTGACCGAGCGAGACATGGCGCATGGGTTTGTGCACGTCACCGGCGGAGGCATCCCCGGCAATACCCGGCGCATCATGCCGGATGGCCTCACATTCGAGGTCCTCTACGAGGCCTGGGAGCGCCCTGCGCTTTTCCGTTTGATCCAGGAAATCGGGCACGTTCCGGAGGAGGATATGAGACGAACGTTCAACCTGGGCATCGGGCTCATTGCCTGCGTGCCCGGTGCTGCAGCCTCTGAGGCCCTGGAGATCTGGCGGAGCATGGGCGAGGAGCCTGCCGTGATCGGACGCGTGCTCGCCGACGCGTAATCGGCGAAACCTGACGCCGACTTTTCGGTGTCAGGGATCGGTGTCGATGTTATTCTCCTTGAACTGAATCGGCATGCTCTCTATAGCGGTAATTATCGTACTCAGCTACCTGGTAGGATCGATCCCGGGTAGCATTCTGGTCGGCAAGGCCCTGTATGGGGTCGATCTGCGGGCGCACGGGTCTGGCAATGCCGGCGCCACGAACACCTTCCGGGTTCTGGGTTGGAAGGCAGGCACGCTCGCCACGGTCATCGACGTAGGCAAGGGACTGCTGGCCGCCGGACTGATCGCAACCATCCGCATTGACGCGGTGCCGCAGGGACTCGGCTTCTGGAATGCCGAATCGGTGATCAGACTCATCGCAGGGATTGCGGCTGTGGTGGGACATATGTATCCCGTGTGGGCCGGATTCCGGGGTGGCAAGGGCGTGAACACGTCGGCGGGCGTGCTCTTTGCGCTTACGCCGGTTTCGATGCTCATCACACTGGCGGTATTCGCCACAGTGCTGTTCCTGTCGCGCTACGTCTCCCTGGCCAGCCTAGCCGCCACGGCTGCGTTCCCGTCCACGATTGCGATCCGCAAATATGTATTTGGGGTCGACACGCTGGACGCCAGTCTGCTTTTTCTGAGCCTGATCATGGCGGCTGCCATTTTTTACGGCCACCGATCCAATATCGAGCGATTG
Organism: Rhodothermales bacterium; assembly: GCA_017643395.1. Taxonomy (NCBI): domain Bacteria; kingdom Pseudomonadati; phylum Rhodothermota; class Rhodothermia; order Rhodothermales; species Rhodothermales bacterium. Next base: position 36,333 of record JAEPNP010000008.1, read on the forward strand.
CGCAGTGGGACCGAGTCCCGGATCCGCAGCTTCCGACCTGCCGTCGGGATGCGGAATCGGGGAGAACTCTGACTTTGTGGAAGATCGTATTGCCGTAATCGGAGCCGGCAGCTGGGGAACCGCGCTGGCTATCAGTCTCGCCCTGGGAGGGCGGGATGTTTCGTTGTGGGCGCGTCGTTCGGAGGCGGCCGAGGTCATGCGGACCGAGCGCCACAATCCGACGTATCTCCCCAGGGCCATCATTCCGGACGGTGTCCAGGTCACGTCTGATCTGGAATCGGCCATCCGCGACAGGGGAGTCTGGTTGTTTGCCACTCCCAGTCAGTCCGTGCGAGAAGTGGCGGGCAAAGTGGCTGGTTTCGCGACGCCGAAGCACGTGTTGGTTTCGGTCGCAAAAGGCATTGAGAACGGCACGCTTCTGACCACGTCCGGCGTGTTGCGGGAAGCCGTGCCGACGGTGCCTGCCGAGCGCATCGGCGTGCTGTACGGCCCGAGTCACGCCGAAGAGGTCGCTGCCGCAGTGCCGACGGCAGTTGTGGTGGCGTTCGACGACCTGGAGGTGGCCGAGCACGTGCAGGACCTCTTCATGTCGCCCCGACTTCGCGTTTACTCGAACCCGGACCTGTTGGGCGTTGAGATCGCGGGTTCGGTCAAGAACATCCTGGCCATCGCCACCGGCATTTGTGATGGTGTTGGCTACGGCGACAACGCCAAGGCCGCCCTGATCACCCGGGGCATCGCCGAAATCAAGCGCCTGGGCGTTGCGATGGGGGCGCGGGAGGAGACGTTTTCCGGCCTCGCAGGCATCGGTGACCTTGTCGTGACGTGCATGAGTCGACATAGTCGCAACCGGTACGTAGGAGAGCAGATCGGAAAGGGGCGTGCCCTCGACGACATTCGCAGCGAAATGAAGATGGTCGCAGAGGGCGTGCGCACGGCCGTTTCGGTGCATGAACTGGCTGCCCGGCACAAGGTGGAAATGCCCATCGTCGAAGCCGTCTACGACATCCTGTTTAACGGGAAGGCGCCGAGGGCCGCGGTGCACGATCTCATGACCCGCGCGGCCAAGCGAGAAGACCGTCTCTACATCGACAGCCCGGCATGATTTCCGAATCCCCCCAGGAAAAGAGCCTCAGTCTTAGTGATGTCCAGCGTCTTGCCGGGATCGGGGAGGGGCAGTTTATCGAGTTCAAACGGCGAGTCCCTCAGGGGCGCCGCCTCGCCAAGGAGGTCGTGGCGTTTGCGAATTCCAGCGGCGGACATCTGCTGCTTGGTGTGAACGATGCGGGGGAAGTTGTCGGCTTGCGCGATGTGCATGAGGAGATCTTCGCGCTCGAACGTGCCCTGGAGCAGCACTGCTATCCGGCCGTCGCGTATTCGCTGGAGCGGGTGGAGGTCAGTCGCCGTCGCGAGGTTATCGTGGTGCGCGTCCCCGAATCGGAAGGCAAGCCCCACTTTGTGATCGAGCCCGATGATCCCATGCGGAGGACCGCCTACGTACGCGTCAAGGACATGAGCATTGAGGCCAGCCGGGAGGCGGTGCGGCTCATGCGGACCGGTACCGATTCCGATACCAGCTTCGAGTTTGGCAAGAAGGAACTGCTGCTCATGCGCTACCTCGACGAGTACCAGCGCATCACGGTCAGCCAATTCGCGCAGCTCGCCGACATCCCGAACAAGCGCGCGTCGCACACGCTGGTGCTGCTCGCGCGCGCCGAGGTGCTGAAGCTGCACATTGACGCCGGCGGCGATTACTTCACGCTGGCGAGGAACCGGGCTGCCTGAGGGGGGCTCGGCGGGCTCGGCGGCGCGGGGTGGAGCCCGCCCGGCGGCTTGGCGCTGGCGTGGCGCTGGCGTGGCGGCGTGGCGTGGCGCTGGCGTGGCGCTGGCGTGGCGGCGTGGCGTGGAGCCCTCTCGGCGCCGTGGCGGGGCGCCCGCCCGGCGGCTTGGCGCTGGCGTGGCGGCGTGGCGTGGAGCCCTCTCGGCGCCGTGGCGGGGCGCCCGGGGTGCCCGCCCGGCGGCCGAACGAGGCCCACAGGCCCGCGGATGCCGCCGGCTCGACCCGAGCGCGCCCGCAAAATGCCCCCAAGTGTAATCCGGGGCCGAGATTCCACTCAGAGGCAACTCAGCACGACCCGCATATGGAATCCGGGCCCTTATCCCACATCGCCGGGATGCCGCAGGATCCGGTTGTGGAATCGGCCTACCTGTTTCCATATCGCCCAACCGCCGGGCCCGAGGTCGGCGGCCGATTTGACTACCGCAGGGAGAGCGTCGGAGAAACCAACCTTTCCACATCCCCTCTCGGGGGCATAAGGATGTCACAGGGGCGTCGTAGATTATGCGGTCGGACCATGCATCCGTTATTGTGAGCGCTTAATGCCCATCGTCGATGTAGTCCCGCTGCACGAAACGACCAGTCAGCGGTATCTCAACTACGCGTTATCCGTTATTACCTCCCGGGCGCTGCCCGATATCCGGGACGGCCTGAAGCCCGTGCACCGGCGGATTCTGTACGCGATGTACAACAACCTCCGCCTCTATCCGGACGGAAGGTTTCGCAAATCCGCGACGGTGGTCGGCGAGGTAATGGGCAAGTACCATCCCCACGGAGACTCGGCCATCTACGAAGCGATGGTGCGCATGGCCCAGGACTTCTCACTGCGCGTACCGCTGGTCCACGGCCATGGCAATTTTGGCTCCCTGGACGGTGACAGCCCGGCCGCCATGCGGTACACGGAGGCCAAGCTTCAGGCAGTAGCGATGGAGCTGCTGCAGGAGATCCGGAAAAACACCGTCGCGTTTCGGCCCACGTTCGACGGAACGCTCAACGAGCCGGTAGTCCTTCCGGCCCGTTGGCCGAACCTGCTCGTCAACGGTTCCTCCGGCATTGCCGTCGGCATGGCCACGAACATCCCGCCGCACAACCTGGGCGAGGTGGTCGATGCGCTCATCTACATGGTCGGCAATCCGAACCCGAGGGTGTCGACGCTGGTGGAGAAGTTTGTAAGGGCTCCGGACTTTCCGACGGGAGGCCGGATTCTGAACACGCCGGACGAGCTGCTTGCCATCTACGAAAATGGGGAAGGGCCCGTTGAGGTGCGGGGCGAATACGAGTCCGAGGGCAAGAGTCGGGTCATCGTGACTTCGATTCCCTACGGGATCTCCAAGAGCTCGCTGATCGAGCAGATCGCCGATCAGATCATCAAGGGGAAGCTGCCCCAGGTGGTCGATGTGCGGGACGAGTCCACCGACGATGTTCGCATCGTGCTGGAGCTGAAGCGAGGGGCCGCCGCGGAAGTGGCGATGGCGTATCTGCTCAAACACACGTCGCTGCAGACGCGCTTCCATGTCAACATGACGTGCCTGCTACCGACAGACAACCCGGAAGTCTGCCGGCCGGAAAAGGTTGACCTCAAGACGGTGCTCAGGCACTTCCTGGACTTCCGCATGGAAGTCGTGGTGCGACGTCTGCGCTATGACCTGCATGAGCTGGAGAAGCGCATCCACATTCTTCGTGGCTTCGAGATCATCTTCAATGACCTGGACGAAGCCATCCGGCTGATCCGGGCCTCGGACGGCAAGCGTGACGCAGCCGAGAAGCTCATGGCGCGGTTTGAGCTGGATGAGGTTCAAACCGAAGCGATTCTTGAAACCAAGCTCTACAAGCTCGCCCGCCTGGAAATCGAGGCCATCCGCGCAGAGCTGGCCGAAAAGGAAGCTGCGGCGGCGGCCTTGCGGGAACTGCTCGGAGACGAGGTCGCGCGCTGGAAACTCATCAAGGATGAGCTTCGCGAGGTGCGCAAGCAGTTCGGCGACGACCGTCGCACGCTGGTTGCAGGCCCGGATGAGGCGCTGGAGTACTCGGTAGAAGACTACATCGTGGACGAGGAAGTCTACGTCATCGTCACCGGGGATGGCTGGGTAAAGCGCCAGGGATCGTACAAGGACGTCGAGTCGATTCGGGTCCGGGACGGCGATTCCGTCAGTTGGGTGCTTCCGGGTTCCACCCGCAAGGCCGCCGTCTTCTTCACGAACGTGGGTACCGCCTACACCACGAGGATCGAGGCCCTGCCAAGCACTACCGGTCATGGGCTGCCCATCCAGAAACTGTTCGATTTTTCGGACGGAGAGCGCATCGTAGGTGTAGTGTCGATGGACGAGGCGGCGCTTCCCAAACCGGTGGTTGAACCCGACAGCGAACCCGAGCTCTTTGGAGACCGGGAGCCCGCGAATGAAGGGCCGTATTTTGTGGCCATGTCCCGCAATGGACAGTGTCTGCGGTTGCCGCTGTCCACGTTCTCGGAGCCTTCCACCCGCGTGGGGCGACGGTTCATGCGTCTCCTGGGCAACGATGAGGTGTTGGGTGTTGAGCCGGCCTCCGGAAGCGAAAACGTCTGTCTTGCTACGAAAGAGGGCTTTGCACTCATCTATCCGGTGCAGCAGGTCCCGGTGATGAAGGGGGCAGCCAAGGGCGTGATTGCTGTGCGGTTGGGTGCTCGCGACTCGGTGCTCGGATTCACGCTGTCTCAGGCGGCGCGTCAGGGACTTGAAGTGGAGACGACCCGTGGCCGCCGGGAGGTCGTGCGGACTACTAAGTTTGAAGTCTCCAACCGTGGCAACAAGGGCCGCCTGGTGATCCAGCGCGGATCCCTGGTCAAGGTGGTTCGAACGCCGGTTGAGATCCGGCGCAACGGAACGGCATAAGATGGCGACAGCTGCAAAGAGCTACACAGGAGCTGATATCCAGGTCCTTGAAGGCCTGGAACCCGTTCGGAAGCGTCCGGGCATGTACATTGGCGGCACCGGCAAACCCGGGCTGCACCACCTGTTGTGGGAAGTCGTGGACAACGCCGTCGACGAAGCCACCAACGGGTACGCGTCGCACATCGAGGTGGTGCTGCATGCGGACGGTCGTAGCGTCACCGTGGTCGACAACGGTCGTGGCATCCCCGTGGACAGGCATCCCACCAAGAAAAAGCCTGCGCTTGAGGTCATTCTGACCACTCTGCATGCCGGAGGCAAGTTCGATTCCTCGAACTACATCACTTCCGGCGGTCTGCACGGTGTGGGTGCATCCGTGGTGAACGCGCTTTCGGAGGAACTGGTAGCGCAGGTGAAACGGGGCGGCAAGACATACGAGCAGCGCTATGCTCGCGGCGTTCCGATCACCAAATTGAAGGTGGTCGGCACCGGAATCCGTGGCACCGGCACGTCGATGTTCTTCCGACCCGACCCGGAAATCTTCGAGTCGGTGGACTTCGATCCGGCGTGGATTGCGGAGCAGCTGGAGATAAAGACCTACCTGAATGGCGAGCTGCGCATTGTTTTTCGCGACGAGACCTCCGGCGAGCGCCACGAATTCCACCATGAGGGAGGTATCGCCGAGTATGAGCAGCACCTGCTCAAGTCGCTTGGCGCTCGCCCGGTTCAGGATGAAGCGTTCGTGGTCCGTCAGGACATGGGAGACGGCAGCCGCGTCGAAATCGTGGTCCGCTGGACCGAACTGCCGCGGGAGCAGATCAAGAGCTTTGTCAATGGCATTCCAACGCCGGACGGGGGCACGCACGAGGCCGGCCTGAAGGACGCGGTTCGAAGCGCGATCCGCGCGTACATGGATACGCACGACCTGCTGCCGAAGAAGCTCGAAATCTCGGCAGACGATATCCGGGAGGGCATAGTGGCCGTGATCAGCCTCTTCATGGTCGACCCCCAGTTCCAGGGGCAGACCAAGGAGAAGCTAAACAACCCGGAGGCGAAAGGGCTGGTCTCCGGCGCGCTACGGCTGGAGCTGGAGCAGTATCTGAACAGGAACCCCACGACGGGGGAGGCCATCGCCGCCCGCGTGATTCAGGCCGCCCGCGCACGCCACGCGTCTCGGGCTGCGGCGCGTACCGTGCGTCGGGCGACCAGCGTTTCGCATCGGCTGAATCTTCCGGGAAAGCTGGCCGACTGCTCCAGCACAGACCCGGCCGAGAGCGAGATCTTCATTGTCGAGGGGGACTCCGCCGGAGGCTCTGCCAAGCAAGGCCGGGACCGGAAATACCAGGCCATTCTCCCGTTGCGCGGCAAGGTGCTGAATGCGGAGCAGGCGGCGCTAAATAAGGTGTTGGACAACAAGGAGTTATCCAATGTGGTTCAGGCTTTGGGTTGTGGGGTGGGAGACCATCTGGACCTGGAAAAGCTGCGCTACCACAAGGTGATTCTCCTGATGGATGCCGACTCGGACGGGCACCACATCTCAACCCTGCTTCTGACCTTCTTCTATCGGTACATGAAGCCCCTGATCGACGAGGGCTTTGTATACATCGCCCAGCCCCCGCTCTTCCGCATCGACGCGGCGAAGGATACCTACTGGGCGTTGGACGAGGCGGATCGAGACCGGATCGTGGCCTCTATCAAGAAGAAGAACCGCAACACGCGGGTCGAACTTCAGCGCTTCAAGGGCCTGGGAGAGATGATGCCGGCCACGTTGAAGGAAACCACGCTGGATCCCGAACGGCGGCGCCTACTGCGTGTGGCCATTCCGGAGGGGCAGCGGGTACAGACCGAACGCACCATATCCGACCTGATGGGAAAGGACGCCTCTGCGCGCTACAGCTTCATCATGGACCACGCAGGGGAGGTGGAGGAGCTGGACGTCTAGTCCCTTCTCCAGAGGTCCTCGCTGAAGGAGCCTATTCGTCCAAATTCGTAGTGCTGGAGACGGACCAGACCCCGACCGGGCTCGAATCTGGCTCTCAGTGACGTTGATCCACCGAAACCGGCCCGGAGCAGTACATCGATTGAATCTGGCGTGTTCGGCTGCAGCGTGCCGTATGGCAGCGGATCAATCAGCCCGAAGTACCCTGTTCCGGATAGGGAATCCCTGGACAGACTCAACAGCATGGACCGGGTGAACGTTGTGTCGAAGGGCTGCGGGGGAAATAGGCCCCAATCGGCTGCGTAGTCCGGGTAAGGCTCCCACTCCTGTCGGGCCTGGATGTGCTCCTGCACCGTCGCCGAGTACACCCCGTCGTCGCACCGCTGGTTCGCAAATGTCCACGTGGCCGTGCCCCCGCGCACCCAGGTGATGGGAAACGGCGCGTTGAAATTTGTGAATGTGTGTCGGTAATCGAATGCCCACTCCGAGGCCGCTGAGACGGGCATGAGCATCGCGCTCCAATCAACCGGTCGGTCGCACGCGTCGGCGATCTGCGTGGTGAACTCCCAATTCCAGGATCGACCGTCGGTGCCAGTCAGGCGAACGACCACCACGCCAGAACCTTCGCCTGTTGGTGTAACGGACAGGATCCTGGTGTCCGAGCCGATCAGGTAGGCCCTTACCGAATGATGGGAGGCAACCACCTGGTAGGTGGCCACATCGACAAAGAAATCGTCCAGATCCCACTGCGACGCAGGGTCGTCGCTGTCGCGGCCAAACGCGGTAAAGGGAGGAGTGCCGAACGGCACGTTGTCGGATGGAGGCGGCTTCTCCGAGTCGTCCCGGGACGGCGCTGCCGGCCCTACTACGGAGTCACACCCCACCACCAGAAGCAACAAAACGGAGAGGCTACTTGCTCGCATGTCTTTGATACCTGCCGCGGCGCCTCAACACCCAAGGGCAAGGATGGCGCCGGCCCGAATTGCCGCCTCGTCGTCCAGAAATTCCGGGATTTGTTCACGTAAACGCTTTCGAATTCTCGAGATCGGCCGAAATCGTAAGTGGCAGGCTTCTTGAAGCCTCCATGAATGCGCGTCGGTCGTGCAGCGGTTGTGCGACTCGGCGCAGAAGAACGAGGCCGACATATGAACCACTCCCGCTACATGAGCGCCATCGCGACCCTTCTGGTTGCCGGCGTCGCGGGGTGCGCAGGATTCGAGCGGCCTGAGCCACGGTTCGAACTGGCCGGGTTTACCACACACAGCGATGCCGACTTGTGGAATGTCGTGCGCTCTGGTGGGGCAGCCCCGGTTAATGGGCGAGTTTGCATCCTGGATTCCGGCGTCGATCTCAACCACCCCGACCTGAACGTTTCCAAAGAACTAAGTCGCAGCTTTGTGTCCAGAGGACCGGAGCAGGGCGATCCACATGACTACAACGGGCACGGCACGCATGTGGCCGGCATCGTCGCCGCCATCGACAATGGAATCGGCGTCACGGGGATCGCAAGCGGCGCCACCGTCGTGGCCATCAAGGTGGTCAACAAGGACGGCCAGGGCTATACGGGCGATGTGCTCGCAGGCATTCGATACGCCGCATCGCGCCTGAAGGACGGCCAGCAGCTGTGCGACGTGGTGAACTTCAGCATAGGAGCTGCAGCCGACAAACGGGTTGACAAGGCCGTTCGGCGGGCCGCCAAACGGGTGCCCTTCGTGGCTTCCGCAGGCAACAAGGGCCGCCACGTGCGCGATTTCTCTCCAGCCCGCCTCAACGCCAAGAACGTGTACACCGTCACGGCGATTGCGAGGGGGGACCGCTGGCCGATGTTCTCCAATTTCGGATCTACGGCCGTCGACTTCGCGGCTCCGGGCGTGCGGGTACGCTCGACGTGGAAGGACGGGGGCTACAAGACCATCAGCGGCACGTCAGCGGCGGCAGCTCACGTGACCGGCATGCTGCTGCGAGGCGGCATGCTTGCGGATGGCATCGTCATGGATCCGCGCGGAGACGCATACATGATTCCGGTTGCGCCTCCGGTTGAGCTGGAGCCGGCGCTGGCGAGTGCGGAGCCGACGTCGGGTCGGTAGGGCAACGAGCCCCAACCATCTGTTTTTGTTGAAGCAGGGAGCGTGTTTGCGGGTACGAGGTTGTAGCGCGCCTTCAGGCCCGTAGCTCAATTGGCAGAGCAGCTGACTCTTAATCAGCGGGTTCGGGGTTCGAGTCCCCGCGGGCCTACGACGTTCGGTTACTGATTTGTTGACTCGCCGATTTCTGGTTGCTCTCGCTCTGGCGCTTGTTTCCCTCTGCGCGTGCGAATGGCCCATCGGGGATGAGGACGAATTCAGCGTCGGTGCCGGCAACGGTGTGCTCGTCCTTCGTAACGGCCTGGATGAACGCGTCCACTACATGGTGATCGGCGAACTCATGGCAGGCCTGTCAGACCTTGCACCGGATCTGAATGGGACCTTCCTGGAGCCAGGAGAGAGCACCGTCGTGCCCGAAGAAGAGTTTTCGCTCTACTGGGAGGGAGAGACCTAGGTACTCGTCCTGTGGTGGACCGAGGTCGGTCTTGAGACGAAGGGCGCTGGCCGCCTCACAGAAGTCAGAGTGCCGCTGGCCGAGGCGCTGAACGAGCGATAGCAAGGAATGACCGACCTTCGCCCCGACGAATCGGAAGTAATCGTAACCGCAATTGGCCCGGACCACCGGGGCCTGGCGGATCCGATCATCCACTGCCTGACGCAGGCCGGCGCCAATATCGCCGAGATCCAGATGTACGACCGCGACGAGGCGAGCCAGTTCGCCATGCTCGTGCGTGTCCACCTGGCGGATGACCGCGTTGAGCGCCTCCGAGCGGAGATGAAGGAGATTGGCCGTCAGACCCACCTCATGATCCGGACCTGGGTCCCGCGCTGGGGGCGTCGGGCGCGCATCGCCATTTGCTGCACCATCAGGCAGGAGCCGGTGCAGGCGATTCTGGATGCAGCTGCGAACGGCGTTTTGCCCGCGGATCCGGTGGTGGTGATCGGCAATCGCGACCGCTGCCGGCCGCTGGCAGACAACGCGGGCGTACCGTTTGAAATGATCGGCGACGAGAAGGGCGAACCGGACAACGAGCGGTTCATGAGCCTGATCGACGACTACCAGGTGGACTACGTGGTCTTGGCGCGCTACATGCGTCTGGTCCCGCCAGACATGTGCTGGAGCTTTGCTGGCGGGCGAATCATCAATCTGCACCACGGCTTGCTTCCAGGTTTTCCGGGCATTCGGCCGTATCACGCGGCTTTCGCCAGCAACATGCTGACGTTTGGCGCCACCTGCCACTTCATCGTTCCGGAGCTCGATGCGGGCAATCAGATTGTATACCAAAGCACCTTTGCGGTACCGCCGGGCACTCCGCTGAAGCAGGTGATCCGGCAGGGCCAGTCCGAGAACGAGCCGCATTGCATTGTAGAGGGGCTCAGGCGCGTAGTGATGGGGGAGGTGCGGCTGCACTTTCACCGGGTGATCGCCGCGGGGTAAACCGACGCTGGCGCGCCCCAACCGAGCTCCGCTCAGGCCCGGCGCGGACCCCATCGCACGAACCCTGCGTTTCGTGTAAACCGCGCCACGCCGCATGCTGTCTATGGAGACGATCGCTCTCGCCACAGCATGTACGCCGTCACCCAAACACTCCCCATGGAGACCCCGCTCCACCGCCAGCTGGACTTTCCGCAGATCGTCCGGCAATACAAACGGGGCGTTCTGGCGCTGGCCTACGACCTGACGGGCAACGCGCATGACGCCGAGGACCTAGCGCAGGAGGTGTTTATCAAGGCCCATCGTGGGCTCTCGACCTTTCGCGGAGACTCCGGCATCTATGCCTGGCTGCGGCGCATTGCGGTCAACACACACCTGAATCGCAAGCGGAAAAAAGCCGTCAGCCACATGAGGCTGTTCGGCGACGTCTCGGAAACCGACACCTGGGAAGGCGCCGAAAGGCCACCGGATTCCGGTGCCGAGGCCACAGACACCCGCTCGCACATAGATCGTGCGCTCGAGCAGCTCTCTCCCCGAGAACGCAGTGCGTTCGTCATGCGACACTACCAGGAGCTCTCCACCCGCGAGGTGGCCGAGGCGATGGGCGTGGCGGACGGCACCGTGAAGAGTCTGCTTTTCCGCGCCACCACAAAACTTCGTTCCTCCCTGCATTACCTGAGGCAGGAATCATGAAAGAGAATCATTTCACCGCGTGTGAATCCTGGCAGCCTGTCATGGTCGATGTCCTCTTCGGCGATGCCGACGAGGCTGTGATTGCGAACCATCTACGGGAATGCCCGACCTGCGCCGCTGAGTTTCGCTCGCTGCAGGAGACGCTCGAGTTGACCGCGGATCGGCCGGCCTTCGCGCCTGAAGAAGCCGTTCTTGCGCGCCTGGAAGAGCGCGTCCTGACCGAAACGGCTCGTCACACGCTGCGCCCGTTGCCGATGCCCCGGATGCGTCGTTTGCCCGCGTGGACGTATCGCATGGTTGCCGTGGCCGCTGTTCTGGTGATCGGGATTGCCATCGGACGCCTCATTCCGCAGGAGGAGACCAGCGCTCCGAATGCCAGTCTGCCTTTGACTGCGCAGCTCACGCCTGTGGAAGCCCGCGCACATTCGTACCTCGACCGCTCAAAGACGGTGCTGCTCGGCGTGGTCAATTTTGACCCTGCGACGGACAACCCGGCCAGCCTGAACCTGCCTCAGCGCAGTGCGATTGCCTCAGAACTGCTGCAGGAGGCCAACTTTCTGAAGACGACACTCTCCGAGTCTGAACAGCAGCGTCTGAGGGCCCTGGTCAGCGAACTCGAAATCATTCTGCTTCAACTCGCCAATCTTGAGGAGCGCGTGGACGTGCCCGAACTCGAGATCATGAAGGCGGGCGTGGATCAGAACGCACTCCTTTTCAAGATCGATGTGGAGCAGATGCGCCGCACGGTGAGCAAACCCGAGACCCGCAAGGATCCGGGAGCGGCCGTGTAGCGCTACCCGTCGACTGTACATAGATACGCCAGCCTCCGGGCCATCCGGAAAGAGCCATGACCAAGTACAAGATCATCCTGATTGTGCTGCTGACGACACTTGTCGCGCCAGCCGCCGCCCAGACTTCCGACGCAGATGCCGCCTACCGTGCGGCCAATTCCCTGGTATTGGACCAGCGCTGGTCCGAGGCCCGCGACGCGATGCGGCAGTTTGCGCGGACGTACAGCCGTCATGACCGCGCCGACGATGCGTCATTCTACGCCTGCTACGCGCAGGATCAGCTGGACTCGGCCTCGTCCGCGGTATTTGAGTGCTACTCCGACTTCGTGGAAGCCCACGGTCGCAGCAACTACGCCGACGATGCCAAAGCCAACATGATCAGGGTGGCTCGTGCGCTCTCGAGTGCCGGCCAGCCCGAGTACATGACCCGCATTAGGGATCTGCAGCAGGAGAACGATGAGGACGTGGCTCTGGCCGCCCTGTATGCCCTCCAAAACCTCGGCGACGATCGCGCGCTGGACACCATTCTGGCCGTCTACGACCGCTCGACGAGCGACAAGGTGCGCAGCCGCATCGTGTATATGCTGGGCGATTTCGACAGCGACGCAGTGATGCCCAAACTCCAGGAGATTGCCCTCGGCAACGCGTCCGTTTCCGTGCGCAAGAGCGCGGTCTACGCCCTGGGCAATCACGACTCGCACAACGAGGCTGTCACGGCGCTGAAGGCCATAGTGGCTTCGGATGCGGAGACCGAAATCCGCAAGACCGCGGTCCGCGCCCTTGGCAATGTGGATGCTCCCGACATGGTGCCAGTACTCGCCGAACTGGCTGCCGGCTCCGGCGACATCGAGCTGGGCAAGGCGGCGGTGTACGCGATGGGCAACAGCGACGGAGCGGCAGCCGTGGAGGCGCTCAAAACCATTGTTTCGGGCGATGGGGCCGTCGAAGTCCGGAAGGCCGCGCTGTATGCCCTGGGCAACAGCGACCACGGTGGGTTGGTGCCGTTCCTGGCTGAGATCGCGACATCCTCCACCAATGCGGAACTGGCAAAAACTGCAGCCTACGCCATCGGAAACCACGATTCAAGCGCCGGCTCGGAGGCGTTGATGTCCGTGGTCCAGAACGGCAAGTCCGTCGAGGTACGGAAGGCGGCGCTGTATGCGCTGGGCAACCGGGACGGCGCGCGTGCGGTTGAAATGCTGCGCGAGGTGGCCATGTCTTCTGATGACAACGAGTTGCAGAAGGCTGCTGTCTACGCCATCGGAAATGCGGATGGCGAGAGTGCATCGCGCGCTCTGCGGCAGATTTACGGCGCAAGCGAGTCGGTGGAGGTCCGGAAAGCGATCCTGTATGCCATCGGAAACAGCGAAGGGCGGGGTGCCAGGGACTTCCTCATGGACGTCGCGACGACCTCGGCAGAGTCGGAACTGGCCAAGGCTGCCGTGTACGCGCTGGGCAACCACGTCGATGACGATACCAGTGTGCTCATCGAAGTCCTGCGCAAGGCCACGAATGCCGAGGTCCGCCGAGCCGCGCTCTACGCCATCGGCAATTCCGATACGAGCCAGGCGACCGCGGCCCTGGATAGCATCTTGAAAGATGAGCGCGACCCCGAATTGCGCCGTGCCGCCGTATTCGCACTGGGCAATACGGGTGAGGACCGCGCTGTCTCAATCCTGGTGCGCGTGGTCCAGGAAGATGCCAGCACGCGCGTGCGCACCGCGGCTGTTCAGGCCCTTGGCAACATAGGCACGGAGGCTGCGCAGGAGGCCTTGCTCAAAATCCTGGAAGGCGGCGACGACTAGTCGGTTTGTCGCCGCAGGGCGACGCGCAATCACCCATTAACACGGTTCTTCGGCCGATGTGCGGCACGAATAGCCACCACTGTATCTGGAGGAAACTGCCATGAACACAACGAAATTCCTGGGATGGGCCACCATCGGTGCCGCTGCGCTCCTGATCGCGTCCCCCTTCATTGTAGACGAGGTCCGCACCGCTACGCAGTCCGCCAAAGTGGTCCTTGCAGACACCCCGGTGCCTTCGGACTCTGAAGATCCTGAGGTGGCCAAGGCTGCCATTTATGCGCTGGCGAACTCGCTGGAGGAGGGAGAGATTGATCTTCTGGTGCCCATCGTCAACGAGGCGAAGCATGAGGAGGTGCGCAAGGCAGCGCTCTACGCCATTGGAAACGTTGGCGGAGCATCGGCTGCGGAGTTTCTAAAGGAAACGGCCATCTCGCACCGGGAGACCGAGACCGCCAAGGCCGCGCTGTACGCTTTGTCGAACACGATCGAGGACAACGACGTCGGTCCGCTTGTAGAGGTGCTGCAGAAATCGGATGTGCTCGAAGTCCGGAAGGCGGCCCTGTACCAGATCGGCAATGAGGACTCTGAGGAGGCCGTCGCTACGCTCGCCGAGATCGCGCGGGAGGGCGAACCGGAGTTGCGGAAAGCGGCCGTCTATGCGCTGGGGAACAGTGACCTGGAGTCAGCTCGGGAGGTGCTGATCAACCTGGTCGGCGGGTTGGACTAATGCGTCGCCTGCTCATTGCATTTCTCCTGCTGAGTCCGGGCATGGTCCGGGCTCAGCAGGTGGTTCAGCCTCCCGCCACGGCGGAGACCTTTGAGGACCGCCTTTCCTGGGCGCTGGCCCAGCGGGGGGAGGCGACCATACTTTGGACCGTGGATTCGCAGGCCATGATGTCGTCCTGGTCGGAGAACGATCCGCCGTTGCGTGAGGTGCTCGGCCTGTCTGACGGAGACCCGGCCCAGGCAGCCATCATGCTTAGACTCGAGGGAGGATCGGTGGTCCACATCCGTACGCAGAGGCTGGATTCTCCGGCAGTGGAACGAAGGCCAGAGGAGCGCAGAAGGCCGATCCGCTGGTTGGGTGCCGCTACTCAATCGGAGAGTTTCGCGGCGCTTTCCGGGCTGAGCGTCAGCGGCCGGGCGATACGGGGCAGACTGTACGCCTACGGGATTCTGTCTGATGTGCCGGCAGCAGGTCGCGTGGTCTCAGATGCGCTGGTCTCAAGCGAGTCCGTCGACCTGCGGAAGGCCGCCGCGTATGCGTTGGGCAGGCACTCGGGAAACGATGCCATAGAGCGACTGAAGCGGGCCTCGCTGGAGGACCCGTCCGTTGATGTCTCCAAGGCGGCCGGGTACGCCATCGGGGCCGTGAACACGCCCGAGGCCCTGACGGCCTTGCAGGACCTCATCGCCCGTCACACGTCCCGGGAAATCCGGAAGGCGGCGGTGTATGCAGTGGGGAACCTGGACCTGCCGGAAGCCCGGATGTACTTGCTGGAACTCGCCCGCACGGAACAATGAAGGAGAAGTTGGCAGTGTGGGCCGCCGTCCTGACCCTCGCGGTGCCGGCCTCCGGGCAGGATGTCGTACGGGCCACCGGGGTACACGTCACCGAGTCGCTCAGCTACGCTGCAGGGATCGCGCAGGATCGGGAGTGGGACCGTGTCTGGGTGGGGTTCACCGTTCCTCGCACGGAGTACGGCGGTATGTACTACGGCGGCAATCTGAATTCAGACCGACGCACTCTGGAAGACGTTTTGGATCCACCGACGGTCGAGCAGGCGGCCCGGCGCGCACTGCTGCGCGCATCCGGTGAGGAGACAGAAACGACCGCCGTGGCTGTCCTTCTTCAGCTTGAGGAGGGTAGTCTTCGGGATGCGCGCATTCGGTCGATGGGCGCGCCAGCGGGACTCGGCGGGCAGCCGTTGGTCTGGCTGGGGGAGGCGGACCCGCTAGATTCCCTGCCCTGGCTCATGGCGCTCCTGGACGATTCACGTGGGGAATTACGGGAGGACCTAGTGTCTGCAATCGGTCTGCACGAATTGCCGGATACCGTTGTGCCGTTTCTCTTTGAGCTTGCCCACTCCGATCCGGATGAGGAGGTCAGGGAACGGGCGCGTTTCTGGATGGCCGATGCCGTTGCGAGCCGGATGGGCCTCATGCGTGGCTCGGCCGAAGAGCGAGATAGCGACGACGCTCGCGTGCAACGGAGCGCCGTCTATGCGCTGGTGAATTCCGACGAGGCCGGCGCTCCGGCGAGGCTGGAGCGCTTGATTGAGTCAGGCACCAGCAAAGAGGTCAAGCGGCATGCCGTCTTGAATCTTGCCTATCTGGACGACGGTCGGGGCCTGCCTGCGCTGGAGGTCCTGGCCCGGAGGGCGGGTCTCTTGAAGTAGTCGGGGAGGGGGTTGGGAACCCGGGGAACACTCAGCCGGGATAGGATCCGGAAATGAGGTTCTCCAGGTGCTCTGCCTTGGCCTGTGATTCTTTCAGGAGGCTTTTTACCAGGTCCCCGATGGACAGCACACCGACCAGGCGTCCGTCCGCCATAACCGGAAGGTGTCGGATGCGGTGCTCGGTCATCAGCGCCATGCAGTCCTGCACCGACATCTCCGGTTCCACGCTGACGAGATCGCTCGTCATGGCGTCCTTGACCAACGTGCTGCGCGAGGTGCGTCCCTGTAAGACTATGCGGCGCAGATAGTCGCGCTCGGTGAAAATGCCGGCCGTCCGGCCCTCTGAGGTGGCGATAATGGAACCAACCCTGCGGGCCTCCATGATCTCTATCGCCTGAAACACCGTGGCGTTCTCGTCGATGGTGATGACGTCGTTTCCCTTGCGGCGGAGGAGGTCGTCAACGCTTGTATTCATGGCACTTACGGGTTGGATCCACCACAATCAAACGATCCCGACGCCAAATGCAAGTCTAGCAGGACAAAGTGGTGGTTCCCTGACCGGGAACTGCACGGTATTTGTTGTAACAAATATGAGTCGTTGTGGTCTAAGCATGGCAAGCCCGACAACCATGATTGATACTGACCTTATCGTACCCGTCTCGATGTCCGAGGCGTATGATCTGACCCGAAAAGGCATGACCACGGAGCAGCTGCTGGCCGAGTGGCAGCAGCTTGCGGAGGCGCCGCTGCGCGGGCTCGACCGTGAGGAGCGCCGATACCGGTTCTATGTGCGCTACAACTGGGAGCGATTCAATCGGGTCACCGAGTCATTCGAGCTGCCTGAGTCGTTCCAGGCCCTGATGCGCCTGCAGGGGGCACAAACCTGGCTCTTCCTGACGGAGCACTGGTGTGCCGATGCCGCCTACAGTTTGCCGGTGGTGCTGGCGGCCGCTGAGGCCGCCCCGAGCGCGGAGGTGCGCTTCCTCCTTCGGGACGACAACCTGTCCGTAATGGAGCGGTATCTGACAAAGAAGGCCCGGTCCATTCCGGTTTTGGCTGTCTTCGATGCCCAGGGCAATGAGATTCTTCGGTGGGGATCCAAGCCTCTGGCCCTGGACGTACACCGGAAGGAGCTGCAGGCATCAGGCGCCGACGGTCCGACCGTATCTGCGGCCACCATCAAGTGGTACGAAGGCGAGGGTTGGCTGGAGGTGGCGAGAGAGCTGGAGGAGCGTTTTCTGGCAGTCTCCGGTTGATCGGGACGGGCGGAATGTAGGACGGTTGTGCCCTATTTTCGCCGATCTTGACATGGAGCCCATGAGCGAAAAGACCGACCCTACGACCAGCCCTGACAACGCCCAGGACCTGGCGCTGATTTTCATCGCCCTTGCCTACGGCGCAGACGCCGAACTCACCGACCGGGAGATCGAAAGTCTGACGGCGGCGCTTTCCCGTTGGCGCCCCGAGGCTGACGAAGAGCGAATCCGCGAGATCGTTGTCGAAGCCTGGGCGGTGTTCGAGGAGGACGAGGAGGGTGACGAGGTGGTGCGAGCCATCGAAAACCTCAATACGGTGCTCAAACCTGCGTCCAAGCAGCGCGCACTGGAAGACGTCATGCGCGTGGCAGAGGCCGATGGGCTCCTGCTGACCTCGGAACGGTCGCTGATTGCTGTGCTGGCCGCGACCTGGGATCTGCGCGGTTCGGAGGCGGAACTGATCGCCAATACCACGGCGACCATCGACAGCCGCCCGGTGTGGTCCATTTTGCATGACATCGCCGTGTTGGGCATCGCCGTGGCGCATGGCTCCACCGGCAGTCTTGACGAGGTCGAGATCGACAGCCTGTCCGGCCGGCTCTCGGGGTGGCGTTCCGAACTGGAGATCGACGACACGCGGGAAATCATTCGGTCGGCGCTGGAGATCTATTCAACGCTCGAGCTCACGGTCATCCTGCAGCAGAGCGCAAGCTCCATCAAGGAGCGGCTGCCGCACGCGCTGCGCTTGATCGTGCTGGATGACCTGATCGCGGTGGCTGAGGCTGACGGCCGCATGAACCGTAACGAGGCCGACATGATCGGGTCGCTTGCGCAGGCTTGGCAGCTGGGCGTGCGGGTCGACGCCTGAGTTCTGTCTTTGCCTCGCGGGGCGAATCCTGGGCCGAGCGGCGCCCGGCCGGCGGGGCAGGGTGCGCAACGTGCCCGGCGATGGGGGCTTGAGGCGCGCTGCATCGTGGGGCCTGCTAGCTGTGGCCGCGCCCGCGTCCGGGGGCCGGCTCTCTGGGCCCGCGCTTGCGCCGCGGGCTCGGCTTGGGGGCGGTGTCGCGCTTGGCCGCGGGGCCGGGTTCGAGCTCTGGCCGCGCGCTGCGTCCGGCTTGAAACCGCGCGTCTGGGGCCTGCGGCCGGGCGCGTTTGTGGAAAACGCCCGGCGCATTACACATGGGACCACGTCGCCGTGGTCGCGACATGGACTGGAGGCCCGTATTCCACTCGCGGTCGGTTCTGGAGTGTCATGAGGTGGAATCCGGGCACGCTATTCCATGTCGGCGGCGAATCAGCTTTTGAGCGCACCGGCGAGCGGGCCACACAACGGCGCATCGGCCTCGGCGCCAAAGCACACGCCAGCCGCAACGACGCGGCGCAGCTGCGGACACGTGGCGCAAAGGCCGTCGCGCCGCATCGCCGCAGCGGACAGACCAGCCGCAGGGGCCGCCATGCCGCAGCCCACGCAATTCCCTCAAACGCCCACCAACCCAACCACTTGCTAATGCAACGTAATTTACCTTATGTTTCATCACGAAGGTAACAAACGGCGCTGAGAGCCCCCATGTCCGATAAGTTGGTTCCTGTGTACAGTGAGCGTGATCAGATGCGTCTGGCGCGGTCGACCGGGTCTGACCAGGATCTGATCAATCTTTGGCTGCGCGGCAAGAGTCCGCGGACGGCCGAGGCTTACCGTCGGGACACGAACCAATTCCTGAAGTTCTTCGGCGGCAGCTTGCACTACGTCAAGCTGGACGACCTCTGGGAATGGAATGACGAGCTCACGGCCCGCGACTTGTCGGTGTCCTCAATCGCTCGCAAGATGGCGACGCTGAAGAGCCTGTTCAGCTTCGGTCATCGCATCGGCGTGCTGACGGTCAATGTCGGAGCGGCCTTCAATCTGCCCAAGGTGCCCAGCCACCTGTCCGAGCGCATTCTGACCGAGGAGGAAACGCGGCTCTTGCTGAACGATCCGGATTCTACACGCAATACGGCGCTGCTCCGCCTTTTCTACGCCTCGGGAGCCCGCGTTTCCGAGCTCGTTGCTCTGACGTGGACGTCCGTGAGACCGCGCAAATCATCAAACGGGCGTGCGACCGCTCAGATCACGCTTCTGGGAAAGGGCTCGAAAGTGCGCACCGTGCTACTTCCGGCATCGGTTTGGGACGTGGTTGCTCGGTACTGGGAGTCCGAGCAGGCCGGCGGCTTCGGCCGCCCGGATGATCCGGTGTTTCGGTCCATTCGTGGTGGAGCGCTTTCGCGCCAACAGATGTGGCGCATTGTGCGAAGCGCGGCTCGGCGCGCGGGGCTGCCGCAAAAAGTCTCTCCACACTGGCTGCGCCATGCGCACGCGTCCCACGCGCTCGACCGGGGTGCTCCGGTTCATCTGGTCAAGGAGACCCTCGGTCATGAGTCGCTCGCCACGACCAGCAAGTACACCCACGCACGACCGGACGACTCTTCGGCCAACTACCTGGACGTATAGGCTCGGCTCGCGATTGCCAATGGCCACGCCCCGGTCGATACGGATATCGGCCCAATAACGGAAGTGGCCCCTGATCCTGCGTTCCTGGAGGGATCCCAATAACGGCATTTATCTGTTTGCACAAGTATTACACTATACCGTGTGCTATTTTCGGGGTCCCTCAGAGCCCATCGGTCCCACATGTTTGCCACCTCGATTCCGTCAATCGACGTTCACGCCCTCAAGGCCCGCCGACAAGCGGGCGCCGATCCGGTGCTCCTGGATGTGCGGCGTGATTTCGAGCGGGAAATCGCCTCACTCGGCGGCCTGCACATCGAGATGTCAGAGTTACCCGATCGATTGGAGGAACTCGAGTCCCATCGTTCGGACGAGCTGATCGTCTACTGCCGTTCAGGCCAGAGGTCGGCCCGCGTGGTTCAGTACCTCCAGCAGCATGGATTCACGGGTGCGGTGAACCTCGACGGAGGCGTACTCGCGTGGAGCCGGGAAATCGACCCGGAAATGCCCCAGTATTGATGTGATCCCGCTGATCACCGGGCCCACCGCGGTCGGCAAAACCGCCGTGGTGCTGAAGCTGGCAGGCGAACTGGACGGGGAAATTGTGTCGTGTGACAGCCGGCAGCTGTACGCTGAACTGAATGTCGGCACAGCCAAACCCACCCAGGAAGAGCTCGCAGCCGTTCCGCACCACTTTATTGGCGAGGCGACCGTTGGCGACCCGTGGTCGGCCGGGCGCTACGCCCGGGTGGCCGAAGAACGCATCGCCCAGATCCTGGATCGCGGCCGCTCGCCGGTCGTCGTTGGAGGGTCCACGCTGTACATCCAGGCGCTGGTCGAGGGCCTCGCGGACATTCCGGCCACGGACCCCGCGGTACGTGCTGCTCTGAACGAAAAGCTGGAAACCGTTGGTCCGGCCGTGCTCTTCCAGGCTCTCGAGCGAGTGGACCCTGCATTTGCGTCCACCCTGGATCCCACGAAGAGCCAGCGCATCGTGCGGGGTCTCGAGGTCTACGCCTCCACCGGCAGGCCGCTCTCCTCCTTCTTTGAGGACATGCCCCCTCCCCGCTTTTCGTACGGGGTGGTCGTGCTGGACCGGGAACGGGAACGCCTCTATGCCAGAATCGACGAGCGTGTTCACGCCATGATCGAGGCGGGGCTCATCGAGGAGCTGCATCGGCTGATGGAGGCGGGCTACGACCCGGAAGCCAATCCCTTGCGTACCATCGGCTACTCGGAGCTGGTGCCCTTTGTGCGTGGCGAGCGCAGTCTCGATGAGTCCATTGCACTTATCCAGCGCAACTCACGTCGCTACGCCAAGCGGCAGCTAACATGGTTTCGAGGGCGCGATGACTGGCATTGGCTGCCCCTCGATGGATTCGATTCGGTCGATGCGACCTGCGCCGCAGTCAGACAGCGTCTCGGGATGTGAGGCGCCACAAGTGCTTGGCGTGCAGCGGACTGTACCGGATCGACTCAGCCGTCACCTGAAAGCCGGCATCAGCAAACAGGGCGCGCCAATCGGCCGCTGATCGGAAGGAGGAGTGCTCCTTCCACGCGGCCCGCGAAGGCGCACGCCAGAAGTTGGCCAGCCGGTCGAGTACCGGCAGCACGTGTCGATCCACGTCTCCTCGCAGCACACTCTCCACCACAATGACCGGTCCGCGACTGACGCGCGCCATCTCTCTTAGGAGTCCTCCGGGGTTGTCGACGTGATGCAGCACAAACACGGCGCAGGCCGCATCGATCGAGCGTGCCGGCAGGGGCATAACCTCACCGTCGTACAGTAGCATATCCGCCAGTCCGTCGGTGCGGTCTTCGGTCTCAAGCACCGTCACCTCCTTTCCGTGACGCTGGCGAAGCTCCGCGGCGACGTACCCCTCTCCCCCTCCCACATCCAGCCAGGAATTGCCCCCTGCGAACGCACTCACCCAGGAGGCCTTCCAGACGGCGCGTCGTTTGAGGGCCCATTGCGCGCATGACGGAAGAAGCAGCAACGCGAATCCCGTCCAGGCGACCACGACAAAGACCCAGTAGGGTCCGCCTGTGTACAGCAGGTAAGTCCCGATCGACCACGCGGAAAGCCACGACCACGCGGCGACGTGCCTGCCGGTCAGTACGGCCAGCAGCAGTACCCCGTAGAGATACCACGGGTGCACGGTCGTCGCTGTGACTGTGAGCAGGAACACCAGGCCATAGAGCACGCTTTCAAGCGTCCATCTGGCCCGCCAGGCTGTCCACAGAAGCACGCCGGCTCCTCCCAGAAACAGCCAGCGGAAGGCCGGCCCGAGTTGCTTGCTCCAGTCGTCGCCTGTGAAGAGCCGAAAGACCTCCTTGGCGGCGTAATACGGGCCTGCGTTGAATTCGAAGTACCGCACGTAGAGGTTCAGGCTCTCCGACACATGGGCCCAGACGTAGGGGGCGACAAATGGAGCGGCCAGTCCGGCTCCCACCAAAAAGCCCGTCGCCACCGCACGCGGCTTTCGGAGAAACGCGGGTGCAGCCAGGACCGGCCACAGCTTTACATGCGCGGCGACCGCGACAGCGGCCCCTACCCAGCTCCACCGGTCGCGGCGGGCCGCCCACACCGCCGCCACGACGGGAAGTGCCAGCAGGGCGTCTGTATGCGCTTGTCCCGCTCCAGACAGGAGCGCCATGGGATGTGTCGCGAACACCAGGAGCAGCCACGGACTCACAATTCTGGCGAGGAGCAGAAGGGCGGCCAATTCGGCCACAAGGACCAGCGCCTTCAGAACATAGAACGAGGCCGGAAAAGCCCCGCCGCTCAGCCAGTGGGCGGCGACGAACACCGCCTGGGAAGCCGGTGGGTAGACCGAGTAGAAGCCGGCCGAATTCAGGGAGTCGTAGCCGGGATGAGCCCGGAACGAACGCAACGCCTCGTCGGACGGCACATACTGGTACGGATTGATCCCCTCGGCCACCAGCTGGCCGTCCCAGGCGTAGCGATACGAATCATCGGAAAGCGAAGGCGGCAGCGAAAACAGCAGCAGCCTCAAAAGCACCGCCATGACCACCACGATCCACACGCGCGGCGCCGCATCCCGAATCCAGTAAGCGCACGCCGCAAGTCCGATACCCGCAGCCACCATAAGTGGCCATGTATCGAGGCTGTCCGCGCCCCATCGAAACAACAGCCCGCAGGCGAGCACCCCGACCACACCGAGCCCGGTGCGCCTGGTCACCCGGCCCGGAATCGCATGATCACGCGCCTCCCATCATCCTCGTAGCGGATATCATCCGCCAGTTCCTCCATCAGGAAGATTCCCCGCCCTCCGGTCGCGAGCAGATTCTTCTTGGCGAGCGGGTCGGGCACCTCCGACTTCTCGAACCCGGTGCCCTCGTCCTGCACAGTCACCTGCACATGCGTCGCGGTTGCCTCGTAGTGGATGTGCACCTTCTTGTCCGCATCCATGCCGTTGCCGTGTTCCATGGCATTGGTGACCGCCTCCGTCGTCAGCAGGACGATGTTGTAGGCCTGTTCCTCATCCAAATCCAGCGGCACGAGGAACTGCTCGGTCTCCTCGACCACCCGATCCATGTGCTCGAGATCAGTCTCAAGCACAAGCTGACGGTGCAGGCGCATGCTATTTGCAGAGGTGGGGATTAACCGGGCGGGAGGCCGAACTTATGAACTTATGCGGTCGAGAACCGCCGCGAGTGTACCGGCAAGTTCGGAGCGGTCATGCGCGGCCCGGAAGGGTTCGAACGGGGCGGGCCATTGACCCTCTTCCCAACACCGAACGATGTCGCGAAAGGCCTCGTCTACGGCATCGGGATCGTCGGGGTGCGCCGTCCACGAGGCGCCGTATGCCGACAGCGCCTCATTTGCGACGCCTGGGGGCACAAGCCCGAGAATCGGCTTTCCGGCACCGATGTACGCATAAAGCTTTCCGGTAGAAATCTGCTCCTGCCCGGGCCCGTGCCCCACCACAAGCCATGGCACATCGGATTGCCCGACATGTGCCATCGCCTCGGTGTGCGCGGCATACGGGACCTCATGAACCACGTCTTCGAGGCCCAGGTCATGCACAAGCCGCTTGCCGCGGTCCGGAAACAGGCCCACAAATCGGGCCTCGATGTGCTCTCGCAACCCGGGCCGCTCGCCGAGTAGCCGCGCCAGGCCCCTCAAGAACGCATCCGGCGTCTGCAGGTCGTAAAACACGCCCGCATACACAAAGCGGAGCTTGTTGTCCGAGCGCTCAGAGCGCGCTGGATAGTCCTCGACGTCAAAGCCCTGCGGAACGACCGTGGTCGGCACCCCCAGGCGTTCTCCAATAGCACGGGCGATGGGCTCGTTAATGGCTACGACCGCGTCAGCTGCCCGCCCTGCATACTGCTCCAGTCGGCGATGCAGCGCCCGGTGAACCGGCGTGGGATAGATGTGTCGCGGATTCCCGATCCAGTCGTCTCTGTAGTCGAGCACCAGAGGCAGGCGATAGCGTTTGGCGAGCCGGGCCGCCACCACATGCGAAGAATACGGAGGTGCCGTGGACAGGATGGCATCGAACGACCCCTCCTCCAGCAGTCTGCCGGCAGCGCGCAGCGCGAAGGGTATCCACCCCACCTTGTTGTCCGGCACAAACACCCATTGAGAGAGCGACGCCAGCCGTTTTCGTTTGCCTTCGGAGGGCAGTGCAATCGTGCGCGAGGGCCGAAAGAGGCGCGTGGGGTCCAGCGAGCGGGTCCGCTCGATCGGGATCTCGCGCTCGGTCAATTCGCGCAAGAGGTGCTGGTCAAACGCGAAGTAGCCTCCCGGCTCCACCGTTACGACCGTCGGCTGCCATCCGTGATCGGGCAGGTACTTGACGAACTTGCTTGCCCGCTGCACGCCACTCAACCCCATCGGGGGGAAGTAGTAGGCCAGCACAAGCAGTTTGCGGGGCACGGCCTACAGCACCGTCGCGATTTCGCCCACGGCTTTTCGGGAGATGTCGGGCACACGCGCATCTGCCGCCGCATGGCCCACCACCAAAATCAGAAAGGCGTGCTCTCGACTGGGTCGACCCAGCACCTCCTGCAGGAATCCCATGGGGCTGGGCGTATGCGTCAACGTGGACAAGCCGCACGCGTGCAAGGCTGAAATCAGCATGCCGGTCGCAATGCCGACGGACTCCTGCACGTAGTAGTTCTTCCGCCGGGACCCGTCCTCATTCTCGCCATAGCGTTCGGCGAAAACCACAATCAGGGCCGGGGCGGTCTCCAGGAATGGTTTGTGTGCGTCCGTTCCCAGCGGGGCGAGGGCTTCAAGCCAGTCTTCCGGGGCGCGATTGCCGTAAAACGCCTGCTCCTCCCTCTCGGCCGCTTCCCGCACCTGCCGTTTGATGTCGGGATCGCGAACCAGTACAAAATGCCAGGGCTGTCGATGGGCTCCGCTCGGGGCCGTACCAGCGGCCCGAATGCACTCCAGAAGGACCTCATCGGACACATCCCGTGGGTCGTAGTCCCGCACAGTCCGTCGCCCATCCAGCATGGAGCGAAATTGTCGGGCCCGCGCCAGGCGCTCCTCGTCCGTGCACGGGTCGGGATGGGCGTAGGGCACAAATGGAAAGTCCGGCATGCAGGGTCAGACGATAGTCAGATCGCGATGAAGGGTAGTTAGGCGCTCGCAGCCATCCGGGCGAAGGACCACAATATCTTCGATGCGCACCCCAAATGCGCCCGGAAGGTAAACCCCCGGTTCCAGGGTGACGACGCTGTTCGGTGGAAGCGTCGCCGGGGACCGATGCGACACCGCAGGCTTCTCGTGGATTTCGAGGCCCACGCCGTGTCCCAGGCTGTGGCTGAAGTGTTCGGCAAAACCCGCCCGCCGGATGATCGATCGAGCAGTCTCGTCAAGCGCGCTGGCCTGCATTCCGGCCCGGGCCGCGGCAAGTGCCGCTTCAAGGGCTTCATTCACCAGTGTATGGATCTCGAGGAATCTGGGGCCTGGTGGCCCCAGGTGGACCATGCGTGTCATGTCACTGGCATAGCCGTCCAGGAAACAGCCCATGTCGATCAGCACAGGCTCGCCGACCTGCAGGGCTCGAGTCCCGGGCCTCGCATGTGGCATGGCACTGTTGGGGCCTGCTGCCACGATCGGATCAAACGACATGCCCGATGCGCCACGTTTCAGATGGGCGTACACCAGTTCTGCAGCGAGCTCCGCCTCGCTCATTCCGGCACGAATGCGCGGCACCACCTCAAGGAAAACCGACTCCGTGAGGGCCTGAGCGGCTCGGATGGCTTCGACCTCGTGAAGTGATTTGTTGGCGCGGCCCGCCGCGACGAGCCCATCCCGGTGATCCAGCTCGAGCCGGTCGTTCGCCTCGGAAAGCGAGCCGGCCTGGGCCAGGGTCACGTACTCGCTCTGCAGCACCACCCTGCCAGGCTCGAGCAACTCCCGCGCCGCGTACGCAAACAGGCTGCCCTCGGCAATATGCACCTCGGCGTCGTGGACCTCCCGGGCTGCCTGCGTCGTGTATCGCCCGTCGGTAATCAGATGGCGGGCATCCTCATGGATGAGCAGCAGTGCGTTGGACCCGGTAAACCCGCAGGCCCAGCGGATGTCGGGTGCGTGGGAGATGAGTGCGGGCCCTCCGGCCCACTCGGCGATGCGGTCCAGCCGCTCTGCCCCCGGAGTGCCCACCTGCTACCGGCGCGACGCGTAGTTGGGGGCTTCCTTGGTGATCTGCACGTTGTGCGGATGCGATTCCACAACCCCTGAGGCGGTGATGCGCACAAATTGCGCCTGTTCGCGCAGTTGCGTAACTGTCGCGCAGCCGCAGTACCCCATAGCCGCGCGCAGGCCGCCGACCATCTGATAGGCTACTTCCCGGAGTGTGCCGGAGTATGGTACGCGCCCTTCGATGCCCTCGGGTACCAGTTTCTTGATGTCGTCTTCCACATCCTGGAAATAGCGGTCCTTGCTGCCGGCCTCCATGGCGCCAAGTGAACCCATGCCGCGGTAGCTCTTGAACTTGCGGCCCTCGAGCAGAATGGTTTCGCCGGGGCTTTCCTCCACCCGTGCGAACAGGCCACCGATCATCACACACTCGGCTCCAGCGGCAATGGCCTTCGGAATGTCGCCGGTGACCTTGATCCCACCATCCGCGATTATCGGCACATCCGCAGCACTCGCCACGGCCGCGCATTCCATCACGGCGCTGAGCTGGGGCACGCCGACTCCGGCGACGACGCGTGTCGTGCAGATCGACCCCGGACCGATGCCCACTTTGACGCCGTCGGCCCCCGCATCGATCAGATCCGCAGTGCCCTGTGCCGTAGCCACGTTTCCTGCAACGACTTCGAGTTCCGGGTACGCGCGTTTGACAGTACGCACCGCATTGAGCACACCGTCGGAGTGTCCATGCGCGGTGTCGATGGTGACGAAGTCGACCCCGGCGGCTACCAGGGCTTCGACGCGGTCCAGGATGTCGACCGTAATGCCGACCGCCGCGCCCACACGCAGTCTGCCGTGGGCGTCCTTGCAGGCGTGCGGAAACTGCTTCTTTTTCTGAATGTCCTTGAAGGTGATGAGGCCGGCCAATCGGCCCGCATCGTCAACGACAGGCAGCTTTTCGATCTTGTGCTCCTGCAGCAGTGCCTCTGCCTCATCCAGCGTGGTGCCAACCGGCGCGGTCACCAGCGGTGCGGGTGTCATGACGTCCCGCAGAAGCGCCGAGCCGTCCATCTGAAACCGCAGATCGCGGTTTGTCACGATACCGACCAGCTGCCCGTCCTGGTCCACCACCGGGATTCCACCAATCGAGTATCGGGCCATCTGGGCCCGGGCATCGGCCACCGTGTCGTCCGGCGCGCTCGTGATCGGGTCGAGGATCATGCCGCTTTCCGACCGCTTGACCCTGCGCACCTCCGACGCCTGGCGCTCGATGCTCATGTTCTTGTGCAGCACACCCACGCCACCCTCTCGGGCCAGCGCAATGGCCAGATCGGACTCGGTCACCGTGTCCATGGCCGCCGAAACCAGCGGGATGTTCAGATGGATGTTGCGGGTCAGACGACTTGAGGTCGACACCTGACGGGGCATCACGGATG
The DNA here is from genome assembly GCA_017643395.1 of Rhodothermales bacterium. Lineage (NCBI taxonomy): Bacteria > Pseudomonadati > Rhodothermota > Rhodothermia > Rhodothermales > Rhodothermales bacterium. The sequence continues at coordinate 63,979 of JAEPNP010000008.1, forward strand.
AGCGTGCCGGCACCAGCAGCACGTCATCATAGGTGAGGCCCTCGCCGCGGATCTTGTCCTGCATGGTTGAGGCTACCTGATCGAGCAGGGATTCGATTGGCTGCATGGTCAACGCTTCATTTTGACAGCCCGGTAGAGTCTGGCCACCTCTTTCTCCGTCAGCCTGCGCCACTTCCCGCGGCGCAATCCCGCTGTCGTGAGACCGGCGTACCGAATCCGCTCGAGCTCCTTCACTTCATGTCCCAGGGCCTCAAACATCCTCCTGACGATCCGGTTGCGTCCGGAATGCATGGAGACGCCGACTTCGTGGGAGTCTGCGGGATTGGTGTACGTGGCATGATCGGCCTGGGCCTTGCCGTCTTCCAGCTCGATCCCGGCGGTAAGTCTGCCGAGGTCTTCGGGCGATACGGCCTTGCTGCAGCGCACTCGATACAGCTTCTCCACCTCAAAGGAAGGATGCATCAGGCGATGGGCCAGTTGCCCATCCGAGGTGAGCAGCAGGACCCCCAGGGTGGCGCGATCAAGACGGCCGACCGGAAACAGCGCAGCTTTTTGCTCATCGGCGAGATCTATGAGATCGATGACCGTGCGGCGACCCTTCTCGTCACTCTTGGTGGTGATGGTGTCGCCGGGCTTGTTGAGCAGCAGGTACTCCCCGGCCGCGGGCGTGATCACCTTTCCGTTGACCTCAACCTTTTGCCCCTGGTTGATCTTGGTCGAGAAGTCGGTAGTCGGGACGCCGTCCACCTTAACGCGGCCTTCCTGAATCAGCGCGTCCGCCTCACGCCGGGAGCACACTCCAGAGCGCGCGATAAAGCGGTTCAGTCGCATGGGGAAGCGTGCTTCCTCGGCCGGTTTGGGTGCGTCGTTGCGCCTCGGCCTGCCGCGCCCCCCGCGCTTGCGGACACGGGAGGGTCGCTTCATGTCGTCTCGGGGCCCTCCGGGCCGCTGTCTCCGCTGACTCCAGGTGTGTCGGCAGCGTCGACCGTGTCTTCCGGGGCGGTGTCGGAGCCTGCCATGCCCTCAACCGCATCGCTCGCCGGAGCACCATCCCCACCGGGACGCAGCTCAGACAGGCCGTTCTTCATGAGGAGCAGCGCACGCTCCTTGTGGAAGGCGGGGTCGTCCAGAATGGTCTCGATCTCGCGGAGATTCGGGAGGTCATCGACCGAATTCAGCCCGAACAGCTCCAGAAACCGGGGGGTCGTTCCGTACAGCAGCGGATGCCCGACCGATTCAGAACGGCCGACGACATCTATGATGCTGAGCTCCATCAACCTTCGCAGGGCGTACCCGCAGTCGACCCCACGGACAAACTCGATCTCCGGCTTGGTCGCCGGCTGGCGGTAGGCAAGGATCGCAAGCGTCTCAAGCAACGATCGGGTCAGCCGGCGCTGCTTCTGCTCGTCGAACAATTCCTTGATGTAGGGCGCGACTTCCGGGATCGTCGCCATGCGAAAGCCGCCGCCCCACGCCTGAATTCGAAGCGGCCGGTCCTGCTCGCCGTAACGCTCGTTGAGCGTTTCCACGGCATGCGTCACTTCGTGCTCGGAGGGGCGGTCCTGGCCCGTCACCTCACCAAAGATCTCGGCGATGCGGATGGCGGAGACGGGATGCTCGGCGGCGAAGGCCAGCGCCTCGACCACCTGTTCCAGGCGGTTGCTGCCGGCTCCTCCCCAACTCTCATCTGAAATCTGCTCGCTCACGACGCGGTCACGTCTCCGGTTGCCTCCGTTTCGGGTGCTGCAAGGTAGAAATCCAGCGCTGACCGCTCCACGAAGAGTGCAACAAGGCCATTTCGGGCCATTTCCAGGATCGCCAGGAAGGTGGCAATGATAAACCCGCGTGGACGGCCACGAGCAAGCTCTACAAAAGAGTGTCGGCCGCCGGTCCTGAGCCGCTCCTCCAGGAATTCCTGCTGCCCCTCGAGGGACCAACCCTCGGCTTCGACCTCATGGAAGACACCGTCCTCTTCCGCCTCCGTAAGCACCCGACGCAGGGCCTGCACGAGGTCAAACACCGTGGCGTCGGCCACCGGATCCGGTTCAGGCTCGCCCTCCTCGCGGATTTCGACCGGCATGCCCCGAGTGAACTGCTCCTGACGGCGGTCGTGAGCGGCCGCCAGGATCTCGGACGCCTCCTTGAAGCGCATGTATTCCAGCAGGCGCTCAACGAGCTCCTGGCGCGGGTCGATGGGCTCGCCGTCCTCATCCACCTCCTGGCTGGGCAGGAGCATGCGCGTCTTGATGTTGATCAGCAGCGCGGCCATGTAGAGGAAGTCCCCTACCCCATCCAGGTCCACCTGCTCGAGCACACGCACGTACTCAAGGAACTCGTCCGCGATCGAGGCTATCGGGATGTCATAGATGTCGAGTTCGTCCCGGCGAATGAAGAAGAGCAGCAGGTCCAGCGGCCCTTCAAATTGCTGGAGACGGATTTCGTACATCAGATCAGGAGCCGACTGCTTCCAGACGCTGCCGGAAAAACGCCATGGTGGCTGCAAGCCCTTCCTTGACGGAGACCGTAGGCGCCCACCCGAGCTGGTCGGCCGTGCGCCCGTAGCTCAGCACGCTGCGTCGCTGCTCTCCGGGCTTGGCCGGTCCATGATTTTCGGGGATGGCCGGGTCCACGAGGTCTCGAAGCGTGCGAAAGAGTTCATTCACATCCGTCTCCACTCCAGTCCCCACATTGAAGACGCCCGAACCCTCGTGCTCCATGGCCGCCATGTTCGCGGCCACTACATCCCGCACAAAGACATAATCCCGGGTCTGCTTGCCGTCGCCATTGATGACGGTCGGCTTGTCCTGCAAGAGGCGCTCGCAGAATATGGCAACCACGCCCGCTTCCCCGTGCGGATTCTGCCTCGGCCCATACACGTTCCCGTAGCGGAGCGCTACCCATGAGATGCCGTATTCCTGCTCGTAGAAGTACAGATACTTCTCCGAAGACAGCTTGGCTATCCCATAAGGAGACAACGGGTTGAGCGGATGCGCCTCATCCTGTGGTGTATACTCGGGTTCGCCGTAGATCGCGCCTCCCGTGGACGCAAACACCACCTTCTTCAGGCCGTGTTGCCGCCCGGCTTCCATCAGGTTGAGCAGACCGCCCAGGTTCACGTCGGCGTCGAATCGTGGGTCGGCCACCGAGCGTCGCACATCCATCTGTGCCGCATGGTGCACCAGCACTTCAAAGCGGTGCTCCTCGAACAACGCAGCCGCCTCCTGGGAGCGCACATCGTGTACGTGCAGGGTCGCGGCCGCAGGAACGTTATCCCGGATCCCGGACGAGAGATCGTCCAGGATATGCACATCATGTCCGCGGCCGACCAGCGCATCGGCAATGTGAGAACCAATAAAGCCGGCTCCGCCGGTAACCAGGATGACTGCCATCAGGCTGCTTCAGGTAACAGGGTCATGCTTGAATACTCCTCCGGACGGAATAGCTCCTGAGCGACTGCCAGGACGTCCTCGCGTGTGATTGCTTCCACCTGCTCAAGAATCTCGTCGAGCGTGATATACTCGCCGTAATACAACTCCTGGCGTCCCAGCCGCATCATGCGTGAACCCATGCTCTCGAGGCCCAACATGATGCTGCCCTTGACCTGGCTCTTGGCCTGTTTCAGCATGCGATCGCTGACCATGGCCTGGGCGAGCTTGTCCAGTTCGCGGAAGATCAGTTTCTGGGCGCGATCCACCTTGCCGGGGTCGGTGCCCATGTAGATGCCAAACTCCCCCGTATCGGAATACAGGTTGGTGAAGGAGTAGATATTGTAGCAGTAGCCGTAGCGCTCGCGAATATTCTGGTTCAGGCGGCTGGACATGCCTCCGCCAACGATGGTATTCAGCACCGAAAGTGGCACGCGACGCTGATCGAATACGTCGAATGACCGGCGTCCGACGACCAGGTGCGCCTGCTGAATGCCGCGGCGCTCGGTTAGGTGTCCCGCCTGAGCGTCGAGGATGGGCATTCGGCCACGCGATGAAGCACCGGGCGCTACGTTGTCCAGGGCCTTCTGAACCAGCTTGACCACGCGCTGATGGGGCGCGTTGCCGGCCACGGAGATCACAAGTCGGTCGGGTGTGTACTGGCGCCCGACGTACCCGAGAAGCTGATCCCGGGTGAAGCCGCGGACCGTCTCCTCGTAGCCAATGACGGGGCGCCCCATGGGATGGTTCGGATACAGCAGAGACTCGAAACGGTCGAAAATCAACTCCTCCGGCGCATCCTCATACATGCGCATCTCCTCAACCACGACGTCCTTCTCTTTTCCGAGCTCCTTCTCGGGAAAGCTGGGACCGATGACGAGGTCGCAGACCGTGTCTATGGCACGCGCCAGGTGCTCATCCAAGGCACGCGCATAGTAGCAGGTGTACTCCTTGGCCGTGAACGCATTCAGGTACCCCCCGACGGACTCCATGCGCTGCGCGATCTGATGAGTGCGGCGCTTTTCGGTGCCCTTGAACACCATGTGTTCGATGAAGTGGGAGATGCCGCTCTCATCAGGCTGCTCGTCCCGCGAGCCCGTATAGATCCATGCGCCGACCGAAATCGAGCGCACGGAAGGGATGCGTTCGGTTACGATGCGGACACCGCTGTCCAGCGTCGTCTTCTCAAACTGTGGGAACGAGTTGCTCAAGGGAGGTGGTTCAGGAACTGAGGGAACGGTACAGACCGGTGGCGGGTCGGCGCAACGGCACAGAGTCCGGTCGGCACCCTGCTTGCGACCGCCGGAGTGAAACAACCGAGCCTCCCGCCGCTGGCGCGGCGGAAGGCTCGGTCAGACTCCTTGCGAAGGCTGGGATCAGTCGTCGTCGCGACGCTCCTGGCGCTCACCGCGATCACGATCGCGGTCACCGCCACCACGGCGGTCGCCGTCACGTCCACGTCCACGACCACCGTCGCGTCCACCGCGCCCACGACCACCGTCGCGTCCGCCGCGCCCACGACCACCGTCGCGTCCACGACCGCCTCGACCGCGTCCGTTGGAGCGCTCGCGCGGCTTCTCTTCCCAGCCCTCAGGCTTCTCGATCAGCGGCTTGCGGCTGAAGCGCAGTTTGCCGTCGGGGCGAACCTCGATCAGCTGCACCTTCACCTTGTCGCCGACCTGCATGTAGTCCTCCACCTTCTCGACAAAACCGTAGTCGAGTTCGGAGACGTGCAGCAGACCTTCCTTGCCAGGCATGATCTCGATGATGGCGCCGAAGCCTTCCACCTTACGAACCGTGCCTTCGTAGATCTCGCCTTCCTCAGGCACCGTTACAATGCCCTTGATGATCTCGAGCGCAGCCATCGCGTCGGCCTCGTTCGTGGCAGCCACGGTTACGATGCCCACACCGTCTTCCTCGCTGATATCCACGGAGGTGTTGGTGTCGCGCTGGATGCCCTGGATGATCTTGCCGCCGGGGCCGATCACCGCGCCGATGAAGCTCGCGTCGATGGTGATCTGCGTCAGGCGCGGCGCATAGGCGCTCAGCTCCGGACGCGGCTCGGCAAGCGTCTGATCCATCACATCCAGGATGTGGAGGCGGCCTTCCTTGGCCTGCATCAGTGCCTTGGACAGCAGCTCACGGGAAAGACCGTCGATCTTGATGTCCATCTGACAGGCCGTGATACCGTCGCGGGTACCGGTGACCTTGAAGTCCATGTCTCCCAGGTGGTCCTCGGTGCCGAGGATGTCGCTGAGGATGGCCGCCTTGTCGCCTTCGGCGATCAGGCCCATCGCAATACCACTGACAGCCTTTTTCATCGGCACACCGGCATCCATGAGCGCCATGGAACCGGAGCACACACTGCCCATGGACGAGGAGCCGTTGGACTCCAGAACGTCGCAGTTCAGGCGGATGGTGTACGGGAATTCCTCGGAATCCGGCAGCATGGGCAGCAGCGCCCGCTCTGCGAGCATGCCGTGGCCGACTTCGCGGCGGCTCGGGCCGCGCAGGAATTTGACCTCACCGACCGAGTACGGCGGGAAGCTGTAGTGGAGGAAGAAGCGCTTGTCGTTGGTGTCGAAGATCTGATCGACCGGCTGCACGTCTTTGGACGTGCCCAGGGTCACCGACGCCAGCACCTGCGTCTCCCCGCGAGTGAAGACGCTGGAACCGTGTACGCGCGGCAGGTAGCTGGTATCGCACCAGATGTCGCGTACTTCGTCGAGCTTGCGACCGTCGATGCGGCGATTCTCATCCAGAATCATCTCCCGCATGATGGCCTTCTCGACCTCGCCGACGGCTTCCTTGATGTCGGAGGCCGTCCAGCCCTCTTCGGTGGCGTCGGAAGCGTCATCGCCGCTGCCGAGCATTTTCTCGACCACGCCGGCCTTGATGTCGCCAATGCCGCCGTAAAACGTGGATTTGTCGTACGGAGCGCGGATGTGTGCGGAGAGATCGTCCGCGGCCAGGGAGCGAACGCGCTCCACAATGCCTTCCGGCAGCTGGCGGGGCTCGAACTCGAACGGGGTCACATCACCCTTCTCGGCGACGAGCTCATGCTGGAGCTTGCAGAGCTCCTTGATGGCGGCGTGAGCCAGATCGAGCGCCTCGAGCATCTCGTCTTCACCCACTTCCTCCATTTCACCTTCAACCATCACGATGGCATCGGCCTTGCCAGCTACCACCAGGTTGAAGTCGCCTTCCGCCAGTTCGGTGAGCGTGGGGTTGACTACGAATGCGCCGTCAACGCGGCCTACGCGGACTTCCGCGATTGGTCCGCTGAACGGGGCACCAGACAGCATGAGCGCTGCGGAGCAGCCGACGCCCGCGACGACGTCGGCATCGTACTCGTCGTCGGCCGAGAGCACGGTGGCGATCACCTGAACCTCGTTGAAGAAGCCGTCGGTGAAGAGCGGGCGGATGGCCCGGTCAATCAGCCGCGATGACAGCACTTCCTTGTCGGTGGGACGTCCTTCGCGCTTGAAGAAGCCGCCCGGGATCTTGCCGGCAGCGGAGTAGCGCTCGCGGTAGTCCACCGAGAGCGGGAACCAGCTCTGGCCCTCGCGCACGCCGGAGGCGATAGTTGCGGTGCAAAGCACCATGGTGTCGCCCAGTCTTGCGACGACTGAGCCTCCGGCCTGCTTAGCCAGACGGCCGGTTTCGAGTGATAGGGTCTTGCCCGGCGCGAATTCGACCTCGCGCGTGATTCCATTTGCCATGGAGATGTGTTCCTCTACGGTATTCATCCTTGTTCTACACAGGCGTGACCCCTGCCTTTGGGGCCCGCCTTATACAGCGAACGGCATCTCCGACCGGAAATGCCGCTCTCGTTTGGGTTACTTACGGATGCCCAGTTCAGCGATGATCGAGCGATAGCGCTCGATATCATTGGCCATCAGATAGTTCAGCAGCCGACGCCGCTTGCCGACCAGTTTCAACAGGCCGCGGCGGGTGGAGTGATCCTTCGGGTGCCGCTTGAGATGGTCGGTCAGTTCGTTGATACGGGAGCTGAAGATTGCGATCTGGACTTCCGGCTTGCCGGTGTCTTTCTCGTCCGTCCCAAACCGGGAGATCAGCTGCCCTTTCCGTTCTTTCGTGATCATGTCCGCTCTAGATTGTTCCATGCTAGAGAAGAGAGTGCGCAGCGCTCCGCACTTCGGAGCAGAAGGCTACCTGCGGTAGCAAAATCGCACATTCAAGTTATAGTATGCCTTTCAGCAAATCCCTGCAACGCGCCTCGTCCGCGTTCAGTTGCTGGACAAGAGACTCGATGCCGTCGAAACGCCGCTCGTCTCGCAATCTTTCCCGGAACTCCACACTGAGTACCGAGCCGTAGAGATCACCCTCGAAGTCCAGCAGGTGGACTTCCTGCCGACGCGCCAGGCCGTCGAAGGTGGGACGGGTGCCGATGTTCATCATGCCACCGATCCGCCTTTCGCCCAACTGCGCCGTTACGACGTAGACACCATCCCGAGGCACGATCTTGCGTGGTGCCGTCGGATCCAGGTTGGCCGTGGGGAAGCCGATGGTGCGTCCGCGCCGATCCCCTTCCACCACAAGGCCACGCCAGCGGTATGGGCGACCAAGCATACTCGCTGCTGCGGCAACATCCCCATCGTCCATCAGGGCCTTGCGAACGGTCGTAGAGGACACGACTGTGGCATCCACCTCCTGGGCCGGGATGACCTCCACATCGAAGCCCATTTCGGGCCCCAGGGTTCTCAGCAGCGCCTCGTTGCCCCGACGACCTTTGCCGAACCCGTGGTCGTATCCTATAACGACGCAGTCCGCGTGCAGCCGGTCGACGAGAATCTGCTCAACGAACTGCTCTGCGGACATCGCGGCCATGTCGGCATCGAAGGGCAGGATGACTGTCTCCTTGACGCCGAATCCGGCGACGAGCGCTGCACGCTCCTGCGGCGTGGTGAGCAGCGGTACCGGGGTCCCGGTTATGATCTCCCTCGGATGAGGGTCAAACGTCAGAAGCACGGGCACGCCACCACGGGCCTCAGCGCGTTCCACCAGGAAGCGCAGGATGGCCTGGTGCCCTCGATGCACACCGTCGAACGTGCCGATGGTGACGACGGCCCTACGCATGTGTCTCCAGGGCATCGATGAGCGCCTCGAATCCCCAGGCATCGCTCACCTGCTGGTCTCCGATCGCGGTGCGACGGAGTGCTATCAGATGTGCTCCTACGCCGAGGGCCGCACCCAGGTCGTGCGCGAGAGACCTGATGTAGGTGCCTTTGGAGCAGTGGATCTCGAAGTCCACGTCGCTGCCCTGAAGCGGTGCGACCTCGAAGCGGTCGACCCGCACGTGGCGTGGCGGCAGGAGCACCGTCTCCCCCCGACGCGCCTTCTTGTAGAGCCGTTCTCCCCCCACCTTGATGGCGGAGTGGGCCGGCGGCAGTTGTTCGATGTCGCCCGTGAACGGCAAGACCGCCTGCCGGATGATGTCATCGGTGAGGTGGCTCGTATCAACCGACTGCTCCACGGGACTTTCCGCATCGTACGATGCGGTGGTCTGACCAAGGCGAATGGTCCCGGTGTACCTCTTGTCCTGCCCCATGAAGCGGTCCTGCGCCTTGGTGGCTCGCCCCACGAGGGTGATCAGCAGCCCGGTGGCCATGGGGTCCAGCGTGCCGGCATGGCCGACCTTGCGAACCGGCACGCGTCTGCGCACGGCCTTGACCACGCCGAAGGACGACATGCCTTTGGGCTTGTCGATGAGCAGCACAGCGGCGTCCCACGATTCGGGAAGCCGGCCGGCTCCGAAGACGGGAGGGTACTCAGTCCTGATCGCGGCTTGACCGTTCGTCACGGATCTGCTCGAAAAGGTCTTCGATGCGCTGCGCCTGCTCGAGCGTCTCGTCGAGGAAGAAGCGTATGTCCGGAATCTTGCGCACCTGATGCCGGATGCGCTGCGCCAGCGCGCCGCGAACACGCGGTTTCAGCTCCTCGAGGCGATGAAACAGGTCTTGCCTGGCCTCTGCTTTTTCGCCAAGGATGGACACGTACACGTACACGATACCCAGATCCTTGGTGACCCTGGTACCGGTGACCGTGACCATGCCCTGCAGCTGCTCCGAGAAGTCCGACAGGAGCAGCGCCGCAATCTCACGTTGCAGCAGACGTGCAACCCGCTCAGTTCTGATGCTCATTCCAACCGCCCCGAGACCGGGTCAGACTTCCAGTTTCCTTCTGGTCTCAACGATTTCGTAGGCCTCGATCTGGTCGCCGACCTTGATGTCGTTGAAGTTCTCGATTCCCATGCCGCATTCGTACCCAGACGCGACCTCACGGACGTCGTCCTTGAAGCGCTTCAGGGAAGCCAGCGAACCTTCGTAGATGACCACGCCGTCCCGGATCAGGTGTACGCGATCGCTGCGGCGGATCTTTCCTTCCAGCACGTAGCAACCCGCAACGAGGCCGACCTTGGGCACTTTGAAGGTCTCCCGCACCTCGGCCGTACCGAGGATGTTTTCGGAGCGCTCCGGAGACAAGAGGCCCTCCAGGGCGTCCTTCACCTCTTCGATCGCGTTGTAGATGACCGAGTACAGGCGGATGTCGATCTCTTCCTGCTCGGCCAGTGCACGCGCCGTGGGCATCGGCCGTACCTGGAATCCGATAATGATGGCATCGGAGGCCGAGGCCAGCATGATGTCGCCGTCGTTGATGGCGCCGACACCCTTGTGCACGATGTTGACCGCCACCTCTTCTGTGGACAGCTTGAGCAGGGAGTCTGCCACGGCTTCCACAGAGCCACCCACGTCTGCCTTGACGATGAGGTTCAGCTCCTTGAAGTCGCCGAGTGCCAGACGTCGACCGATCTCGTCGAGCGTGATGTGCTTGCGCTGGCGCAAAGCCTGTTCGCGCTGAATCTGCTCGCGCTTGGCCGCAATATCGCGGGCATCGCGCTCGTCTTCGAGTACCAGGAACGTGTCGCCCACGTCCGGGGCTCCGGGCAGACCTGACACCAGCACCGGGTGCGCCGGACCGACGGTCTTCACGCGCCGGTCGCGCTCGTCGTACATGGCGCGCACACGACCCGAGTAAGGTCCGGCGACGAACACATCGCCCACTTCCATGGTGCCGTTCTGCACGAGAACCGTGGCGACGTTACCACGGCCCTTCTCAAGGCGCGATTCGATCACCACGGCAACCGCGTTGCGGTTCGGGTTAGCCTTCAGGTCCAGGAGTTCGGCCTCCAGCAGGACCTTCTCAAGCAGGTCCGGAATGCCTTCACCGGTCTTGGCAGACACCATGGCGCACTGCACCTTGCCGCCGTACTGCTCGACCAGCACATTCTGCTCGGCCAGCTGCTGCTGAACCCGCGGGATGTTGGTCGAAGGCTTGTCAATCTTGTTGACTGCGACCACGATGGGCACATCGGCCGCCTTGGCGTGGTTGATGGCCTCGATCGTCTGGGGCATGACCGCATCGTCGGCGGCTACCACCAGGATGACCACGTCCGTGACCTGTGCACCACGCGCACGCATGGCGGTAAAGGCCTCGTGACCCGGCGTGTCCAGGAACGTAATGTCGCGGCCGTCCGCGAGCTCCACGTTGTAGGCTCCGATGTGCTGCGTGATGCCGCCGGCTTCACCGGCCACCACGTTCGCTTCGCGGATGTAGTCGAGCAGCGAGGTCTTGCCGTGATCGACGTGACCCATGATGGTCACCACGGGTGCGCGGGACTCCAGGTCCTCGGGAGCATCATCCTCGATTTCAACGTCCTGATCATCGAATTCGGTGATGAACTCGACGTTGTAGCCAAACTCGTCCGCTACAATGGTAATCGTGTCGGCGTCCAGCCGCTGGTTGATGGACACCATCATACCGGCGGAAAACAGGGTGGAGATCACCTGGTTTACCGGCACATCCATGAGGTTGGCCAGCTCTCCGGTTGAGATGAACTCCGTCACACGAAGTACACCCTCCTCCTCGCGGCGCCGGGCTGACTCGCGCTCACGATCCGCAGCGCGCTCGTCCCTGCGTTGCCGACGGCGACGCTGACGCACACGGCTGGCACCCTGCTCGAGTTCGCGCAGCGTTTCGGCCAGGGTCTTCTCGACATCGGCCTGATCCACGGACGGGCCGCGGGACTTGCCTTTGCCCTTCTTCTTCCTCGCCGCCTTGTCGCCGGTGGAGGATTTGGCATCACTGCCTTTGGCAATGCGCTTGCGCTTCCGCTTCTTGCCGTCGGCTCGCTGCACCTGTGCAAGGTCAATCTTGCCAAGCACTTTGGTGCCGGTCAGCTTGTAGCGATCGGCCTGGAGCACGCTCTCGTCTTCCGCTTCGCCCGGCGCGGCCTTGGCCTCAGCGTCGGCCGGGGCTTCGTCCGCCGCGGCGGCCTCTGCGGCCTCTGCCACAGGCTCTGCGTCTGACTCCGGGGCCTCGGCGACCGGTTCGCTCTCTTCTTCCTCGGCGACGGCGGCCGGTGCTTCTTCAGCGACTGGCTCGGGCTCCGGCGCCTCGATTTCTGTCTCTGCGGCTGCCTCTTCCGCCACTGGCTCGGGCTCCGGCTCCTCCGCGACGGGCTTCGGCTCGGGCTCAGGCTCCGGCTCGGGCTCCTCGGCCACGGGCTCCGGCTGAGGCTCAGGCTCCTCGACCTCGGCCACGGGTTCAGGCTCCGGCTCTGGCTCTGGCTGCGCCGCCACAGGCTCGGGCTCGGGTTCGACCTCCGGTTCAGGTGCGGCCGCAGGCTCGGGTTCCGGTTCTGGAGCCGCCGCCTCAGCTACGGCCTCGGCGGTTTCCTCGGAATCCTCCGCGTCACTGCGCGCCTGTCGCTTCTTGCGAATGCGGGCCGCAATCTCCTTGTCTTCTGCGAACTCGGCAACGAGTTCCAGATAGGCGTCCTCATCGGTGATGGCCGCATTGATCCCGGAGCCGGTCAGTGCTTCTGCATGACCGGTGGCTTCCAGGTGCTCGACGAGACCGTCCACGGAGATATTCAGCTCCTTGGAGACCTTGAAGAGTCGGACTTTCTTGAATTTCGTCTCTGCCATACCGTCTGATTTACGGACTCTACCCGTCGACCTCTTCTTCTTCGGTCTCGTCCTCGAACTCGCTCCGGATCACCCGGAAAATGTGAGCGGCCACCTCCTCTTCGAGCGTGGCACGCCGCATCAACTCCTCTTTCGACAATTCGAGCACGGCGCGGGCGGTGTCGCAACCGATGTCCTTCAGTCGCTGAAGCACGTCGGCCGGAATTTCGTCTGCGAACTCCTCGATCTCGATGTCTTCCTCGTCATCAGAGATCTCCCGATAGATGTCGATTTCATACCCGCACAAAGCGGAGGCCAGCCGAATGTTGATGCCGCCGCGGCCGATGGCCTGGCTGACCTCGTCCGCCTTGACGACAACCTTCGCACGCGGTGGCGTGAGGTCATCGTTCAGCTGTACCTGCAGCGGGCTTGCCGGTGAAAGGGCGCGCTTGATCAACTCGTGCTTGTCGTCCGTCCACTGGACGACGTCGATGTTCTCGTTGCCCAGTTCCCGGACCACCGCGTGGATGCGCGAGCCTTTCATGCCGACGCACGCGCCGACAGGATCGATACGCTCATCGTACGACACGACCGCCACCTTGGCGCGATCGCCGGGCTCACGCACAATGCGTTTGATCTCGACGATGCCCTCATCGATTTCCGGCACCTCGAGCTCGAAAAGCCGCTCCATAAAGACCGGTGCGGCGCGCGAGATGATCACCTGCGGTGACCCGGCAGCGTCGCGGATGACCTCCTTCACGACCGCGCGAATCATGTCGCCCTTGCGGTAGCGATCCCGATAGATCTGCTCCGAACGCGGCAGGACAAGCTCCACCTTGTTGTGGATCACCAGCACCTCGCGGCGACGCATCTGGTAGACCTCGCCCACCACGATTTCGCCGACCAACTCCGTATAGGCCTTGTGCACATTGTCCTTCTCGATGTCGCGGATGCGCTGCGAGAAAGTCTGGCGGGCCGTCATCACGGCACGCCGCCCGAAGTCTTCGATACCGATCTCCTCGGCCACCTCGTCCTCGAGGTCGAAGTCCTCGTCAATCTTGCGTGCAGCCGTCAGCTCGATCTGCGTCACGGGATCGGCGACGTCCCAATCCTCCACCACTTCGCGGATGTGCAGGATCTGCATGTCTCCGTGGTCCGGATTCAGGATGATCTCGAACGAATCGTCCGAACCGTACCGCTTCTTGATCATCGCCCGGAACACGTCCTCCACGATGAGCTGGAGCGAGTCACGGTCGATCCCCTTCTCCCGGGCGATCTCGGCAAATGCCGATACAAGGACTGAACTCTGCATGTGTTATCTGTTGTGGGTTCGGATGCCTACCAGGGGAGCACCACCCTGGCCTCCTGGAAAGCGTCCAAGTCCAGCGTCTGCTCCCCTCCTTTAGAAGCGAGCACGATGCCGTGGTCGGTGACCGCGCGAAGGTCACCTTCGATCACCGAACCGTCGGTCCGGGTCACGGAAAGCGTGCGCCCGACGTGCTTCTTCAACTGCCTTGGCAGCGTCATGGCACGATCGGCACCCGGCGAAGAGACGTTCAGGCGATACTTGCCCTTGATGAGGTCCTCCGCCTCAATGAGGAATCCTATTTCCCGGCTGAACCGGGCCAGAACGTCAAGGCCCAGGCCGTCATCGGAATCCAGAAATACCTCAACCACCCGCGAACCCTGACGACCGCGCACGACGATCTCGACCACATAGGCCGACTCCTGGGCGATCACCGTATCGACAATCTCCCGGATCCGGGTTTCAGTGGCTGGCGCCGATGTCGTCAGGTTCTCCATGCGGAGACGCAAATGGTATGAGTGCAAAAAACGCCCGGTCCATAGCTGGACGGGCGCCTTCCGGCTGCAATAAAAAAGGGTGGCTGTCATCAACCCCCCTCCAATCGCAAGCCCAAAGATACGGTGCGGATGGACGGTTTGGCAATCCCCTCCACGTTGCCGCGGACGGGCTTCCGAGCTTCCCGTCGAGCATCATAAGACCCCTCGACACGTCAGGAGTTCCACCCACTCGCGGCCGGTGAACGCGTGGTCCAGACCGAGCCGAACGCGTCCTAGATAAACGTCGGGCGCCGCTCTGCCTCTCTCGGGTCCGGGAAGTCCGTCATGTAGTGCAGACCGCGACTTTCCCGGCGCATGGACGCCGACCTGATAATCAGGTAGGAGACCGCAATCATGTTGCGCAATTCACAGATCGGCGCCGACACGCGCGACTTGCGATAGAACTCCTCAGTCTCCTCAAACAGGACGCGCGTTCGGCGTGAGGCCCGATCCAGGCGGTGCATGGAGCGCACAATGCCCACATAGTCCCACATGACCCGGCGCAACTCCTCGCGGTTGTGGGACACTAGCACCCATTCCGCCGGATACGAAGTGCCCGAATCGTCCCATTCGGGCACGTCCTCTCTAAACGAACGCTCGCCTGCCAGCTCCCTGGCGGTAGCCACTGCCTTGTGCGAAAGCACCAGGGCTTCCAGCAGGGAGTTGCTGGCCAGTCGATTGGCTCCGTGCAAGCCTGTGTACGTCACTTCACCGCAGGCCAGGAGTCCCTGCACACTGGTGCGTGCCTGCATGTCGGTAACCACCCCTCCGCAGACGTAGTGGGCAGCCGGCACCACGGGGATGAGGTCGCTGGCCATGTCCAGCCCCAGGCTCTCACACTTGGCATAGATGGTCGGGAAATGCTCCACGAGCTCGTCCCGCGACTCATGCGTAATGTCCAGGTAGACATGAGGTTCGCCTCGCTGCTTCAACTGATCATCGATGGCCCTCGCAACGATGTCTCTGGGTGCCAACTCGGCCCTGGTATCGTATTCCGGCATGAACCGGTGCCCTTCCATATTGCGCAGGAGGGCGCCGTGTCCGCGAACAGCTTCCGAAACCAGAAAGGAATCGGCCTCCTGTGGATACAGGCTGGTAGGATGGAACTGCACGAATTCCATATTGGCGATGCGGGCTTTGGCCCGGTAGGCCATGGCAATGCCGTCACCGGTGGCGATCGCTGGATTCGTCGTATGCAGATAAACCCTGCCGGCCCCGCCTGTTGCGAGCATCGTGACCCGAGCCAGAATGCGGTGGACGCGATTCTCCTCTTCATCCAGCACGTAGGCGCCATAGCAGTTGATGTCGGGGCGTACGCGCGTCACATGCTGGCCGGTGTGATGCTCCGTGATCAGGTCCACGGCAAAGTGGTACTCGAACACCTCGATGTTCGGATGATCGCGCACCTGGTCCAGGAGCGTCTTCTCCACCTCGGCGCCGGTCGCATCGGCCGCATGCACGATGCGGTGTGCGGAATGACCGCCCTCCATGCCCAGGTGAAGGCGTCCCCCTGAGCGCGTGAAGTCGGCGCCCTGGGCCTCCAGTTCGGCGATGCGTCGCGGCCCGTCCCGCACCACCATCCTGACCACCTCCTCATCGCAGAGCCCCGCCCCGGCGGTCAGGGTGTCCCGCACATGGGCCTCAACCGAGTCCGCATCATCGACCACCGCCGCAATGCCGCCCTGGGCCCAGTTGGTATTGGAGTCCGCGCTGGCCTTCTTGGTGACGACGCCGACCGATCCGTATTCAGCAACGGCGAGTGCGAAACTGAGTCCGGCCGCACCGGACCCAATCACCAGGTAGTCGAAACGATCGGTCATGCCGGGCTGGCTTACTCGACGGCCTGGAGCAGGTAGGCGCGGATGAAGGGCTCGAGGTCGCCGTCCATGACGGAGTTGACGTCCGTCAACTTGGTCTCCGTTCGATGGTCATTCACCATGGTATACGGCTGAAACACATAGGAGCGGATCTGGGAGCCCCACTCGATTTTCTTCTTGGATCCCTCGAGCTCGTTCTTTGCCGCTTCCTGGATGTCGCGCTCCAGTTGATACACCCGGCTCTTCAGCATGGTCTTCGCTCGCTCCCGGTTCTGCAACTGGCTGCGTTCCTCGGTGCACTCGGCTACTACCCGCGCCTCGTCGCCGTTGGACAGTTCACCGGTCCAGATCAGCCGCACACCGGTCTCCACCTTGTTCACGTTCTGGCCACCCTTTCCGCCAGAACGGAAGGTCTGCATCTCGATCTGGTCCGACGACAGTTCGATGTCGATGGTGTCGTCGATCTCGGGGTAGACGAAGACGGAGGCAAACGAGGTGTGTCGACGGCCACTGGAGTCGAACGGAGAGATCCTTACCAGTCGGTGCACCCCTGATTCGCCCTTGAGGTAGCCGTAGGCAAAAGCGCCTTCGATGGTTATCGTCGCACTCTTGATGCCGGCCACATCACCCTCCTGGTACTCAAGCAGGCTGACCTTGAATCCGGAGCGCTCCCCCCATCGCGTGTACATGCGCACCAGAAGATCCGCCCAGTCCTGGGACTCTGTACCTCCTGCACCCGGATTGATGGTGACGATGGCGTCCCGCTGGTCATCCGGGCCCGCCAGCATGCGTTTCATTTCGAGCGCATCGACTTCAGACAGGAGCGCTCTGGCTTCCTGGCCGATCTCCGCACTGAGATCCGCGCCCTCCTCCTCGGCGAGTTCAATCAGCGTCTGGATATCCTCTGCCCGGGTGCGTACGGAATCCCAGGAATCCAGCCAGAGCTTCTGCGCCGCAATCTCTTTCTCAACCCGCTGCGCCTCCGAGGGATTGTCCCAGAAAGAAGGGTCGAGCCGCTTCTTGCTGAGCTCGGCTATGTCAGACTGTCGTTGATCGACGTCAAAGGTACCTCCCGAGCGTAAACGATCGCTCGAGCAACACGCGTATTTCTTCGCGGTCCATGCAGACGGTGGAGTTCAGTGAGTGAGGGGCCGGAGCCCGGCGCGCATGAACGCTATGCGGGGCGCACAATGTTTCTGACCGCGCTGCCAAACCAGCCGCCGGCGAGGCCGAGGGCAGCGCCGGCAAGCACGGTGACGCCGAGAGTTGCGAAGGCCGGCAGTCCGCCCGCCAATGCGGCCATGACGCGGGTCATCTCGCCGGTCGGGCCGGGAGCAACGACAAAGCTGTATGCAGCCAACGCCGTCCAGGCTGCGGCACCCGCGAGGAGGCCGACAAGGGCGCCGCGCCGTGCGGCCAGGTATCCCCCCAGGGCTGTGCCGGCGAGCAGCATGGCCCATCCCCCGATCAGGTGCAGCACGATGCTGACAATGATGGCAACCAGGGCAGCCCGGGAAGCAGACAGGGTCATGCCAGTTCCTGGGTGGTCCGGCAGCGTTCGGCAAAGCGTTGCACCCGGCTGACGGCTTCTTCAATCTTGTCGAGCGCCGTCGCATAGGAGCAGCGAACGAATCCGGCCCCGCTCGGGCCGAAGGCGTCTCCCGGCACCACGGCCACGTGCTCCTCCTGGAGCAGCCGCTGCGCGAAGGTCTCTGAATCCAGGCCGGTCGCCGTGATGTCGGGGAAGCAGTAAAACGCACCCTCAGGCTCAAAGGTGGCGAGTCCGGCAGCGCGGAAGCCGTCGACGATGGTCCTCCGCCGCCGATCATAGGCCTGCCGCATGTCTTCGACCGCTCCCTGACAATCCTTGAGACCGGCCAGGGCGCCCCATTGGCCCATCGTCGGCGCGGACATGATCATGTACTGGTGCAGCTTGTACATCATGTCGTAAACCGGCTTCGGGGCGCACGCATAGCCAACGCGCCAGCCGGTCATGGCGTACGCCTTGGAAAACCCTCCGAGCAGAATGGTGCGATCACGAAGTGCGTCGATCGATGGCAGGCAAGTGTGACCCTGGCGGTGTGCGTCACCGTAGACCAATCGGTCATAAATCTCGTCCGAAAGCACGACGAGGTCATGCTTCACGACGACCTCTGCAATCTCCTCCAGGACCTCGCGGCGCAGCACTGCCCCGGTGGGATTGGACGGATAGGACAGGAACAGGACTTTGGTGCGATCGGTGATGCGCGACTCGATGTCCTCGGCCGTCACCTGGAAGTCGTTATCGACGGAAGTCGGTACATAGACCACGTTGCCGCCCGCAAAGATGGCTGCAGGGCCGTAGGACACGAAACAGGGCTCAGGAATGAGGATCTCGTCTCCCGGATTGAGGAGCGCCAGCATGGCCAGCTGGAGCGCTTCGGAGACGCCGACCGTGACGAGAATCTCGCTGGCCGGGTCATACCGCACGCCATAGAGTCGGTCCAACTCCTCGGAAATGGCGTCCCTGAGCTCAATGATGCCGGCGTTTGAGGTGTAGCCTGTCTTGCCGTCCCGCAGGGACTGCACGGCCGCCCCCATGATGGGCTCCGGAGATACAAAGTCCGGCTCGCCAATGCCCAGGGAGATGACATCGTCCATCGTTGCGGCAATATCGAAAAAGCGCCGGATGCCCGATGGCGGCACGTCCAGGACACGATCTGCGAGGCGAGATGTAAAGGAGAACGAAGAGGCCATGCCGGTGGGGGTGGTGGTTGCTGCAATATAGCCTTTGAGGGTGCCGTTGATGGCGCAGGCTGCGCGAATTGGCAGACCGCTCGCGCCCGGATCAGGCCGCCTCGCGCCCGCCGCTCTCGGCCAACAGGACTTCCTTTGCAATGCGTTTGCTGAAGTAGTAGACGCGGCGCAGGTACTCCACCATCTCTGTCTCCAGCGTGAACAACTCCAGTCGGTTCTTCTCGGAAGCTCGCAAACGATTGGCGATGTGGTCCTCGGTCACCTCCAGCAGGTCATTCAGCACGGACTTCATCTCCACGACCTGCTGAGCCGCTGCGATATCTCCCGTATTCAGGGCCTTCAGCGAAAGGAACACAGCCTCTGCTACCCGCTCGTGCAGCCCGGCCAGGTGCTCGAAGGTGCCCTCACTGATAACCAGAGACTCCGAGAGTCGGCGTCGGCCCCCCTCCACCAGGTTGGTCTCCACCATGTCGCCGATGTTCTCGATGTGGTTCGCGGCGGTCATGTACTCGGAGATTCGCACGGTGTGCGCCTGCTCCACATTGCGCAGCGACAGCTGGCCCAGATACGCGATGATCGCACCATGCAGCGCATCCACGTCGTCGTCCTGGGCGGCAAGAGCCTCGAGCTCGGCAAGACTGCCTTTTGCGGTGATCTCCAGACTGGCCGCCACCATGTCGTACGTGTGCTCGCCCAGGCGGCCCAGCTCGAGCCGGACCCGGTCCAGGGCCAGCTCCGGGGTGTCCAGGAGAACCGGGTCAAGGTACTTGGGCTCGATTGAAGCCGAGGCCGACTGCGAGGACTCGCGCACAATTCGGCTCACCAGCCAGGCCAGCGGCTTGGTGAACCAGATGAAAATGAGCGTATTGGCGACGTTGAACAGCGTGTGCGCGTTCGCAATCTGGCGCGGCGTCTCTGCCGCGAGTCGCTCTATGCCCAAAAGACCCGTCGCTTTTGGCGAAATGGACGTGACCGCGACTGCCAGATCCTCCACAAATGCCACCCAAAGCAACACCCCGAGAACGTTAAACAGCACGTGCACAAGGGCTGCGCGCACGGCGTTTCGGGACTTGCCTACGGACGCGATGAGGGCAGTGACGCAGGTGCCGATGTTCGCTCCAAAGATGAGCAGAATGCCCGCTTCCAGCGTAATGAAGCCCTGACTGGCCAACACGATCACGACGCCCGTGGTTGCCGAGGAGCTTTGCACCAGTGCCGTAAAGCCGGCGGCCGCCCCAATCGCAAGCCACGGTGATTCCATGCGGCCCATCGCGTCAATGAATGGCTGATAGGACCGCAGTGGATTGGTGGCCTGACTCATCAGATCCATGCCGAAGAACACCAGGCCGAGCCCAAGCAGCGTCTGTCCCCAATGGCGCACACGTTGCGTCTTGCCCAGAAAAGCGACGGCGAAACCGATCGTGACCAGCACCAATCCGTACTCGGTGACCTTGAAGGCGACGATCTGCGCAGTTACGGTGGTGCCCACATTGGCGCCGATGATTACCCCGACCGCTGCGGCCAGGCTGAGCAGCCCGGCGGACACGAAGCCCACCACAAGCACGGTAGTCACGGAAGACGACTGGATGACTGCCGTGACTAGGGCGCCGGTGAATGCAGCACGAAACCGGCCTCGCGTCATGCCGGACAGCGCAGCCTTCAGCCCACCTCCGGCGATCACTTTGAGCGACTCGGTGAGCTTGTCCATCCCGTACAGGAACAGCGCCAGTCCGCCCGTCAACCCGATTACAAGTGCGGTGATATCCACCCTGGGGCCCGGTTCTTTATAGTGGCTTTACAATTCCGTTATCCCATAACACTGACATAACACGGCAGTAACAACCGGATAACGTGCCGGTAACAAACTCGGGGAGTATCTCGGAAGACTACAACCCGCAATGCGAATTACTCCCCTCCTGGCAGCCGCCCTGTTCATGGTGGCAACCGCTTCGGCCCAGGACGCACCCTCCCTGCGCGTGAGCGGTGTCGTGTTCATGGACTACACCTATGTCATGCAGAACCCTGGCGGGGACGCTGGTGACAACGGATTCGGATATCGCCGACTTCACCTCACCTCAGACTTCCAGCTGAATCCGGACATGCGGTTCCGCGCCCGCCTGGAGGCCTCTGACAGCAAGACCAACCCAGACGGGAGTCCTTCTCCCTTCATAAAGGACCTGTTCTTCCGCTGGGATGATGCCTTCGGAGAGGGCCATCGATTGCAGATCGGGGTAACCCCACCTCCCTCATATCGCGTATCAGAGCAGTTTCTCGGGTACCGCGCGCTGGAGAAAACCATCATGGATCTGGATGGGATCGTCTCCTCCCGTGATTTTGGAATCGCGGTGCAGGGACCGCTCGGCGACGGCGACCTCTCCTATTCGGTCATGCTAGGAAATAACAGTAGCGTTAAGCAGGAGACAGACCGGCACAAGAGATTGTATGGACGGATCCACGCCAGCCCGGGCGACGATCTCGAGATTACACTGGGAGCCGACTATGCCTCGCTACCCGGTGGTTCCTCCCTGAATACAAACGCATTTCTCGGCTACCGCCTGAACCGGGCTCGGGTTGGTGTAGAAGGCTACTACAATGCTGTGCGACCGGAAGCCCCCGTGGATGAGGTAGACCGCATCGGCGTTTCCACCTTTGGTGCCGTCGCGCTCGGAGAGAGTTCCGAACTGGTTGCCCGCTACGATTTCAGCCAGATCGAGGAAAACACCGGAGGCACCCGTGACGGGTGGTTTGCGCTGCTCGGTATAGCCGTGGAGCCGCGTGAGAACGTGCGCTTCATTCCCAACGTCGTGCTCGACAACGAACTCGGAGCGGACGAGGCGATGGTCACCGCGAGGATGACCCTGCACATCGATTTCTAGAATAGAACCCATTCCCTCAAGGGATTACCATGAAACAGAACATCACCCTTCTCCTTCTGGCAGCCGTCATGGTTGCCGGCTGCGGTCGCCCCGACGGCGAGCGCCGCCAGGTGCTAGAGAACAAAGGCTCTGACACGCTAGTGAACGTCGCCCAGGCCTGGGCGGAGGCCTATCAGGAAGTCAACCCGAATCTCGCGATCGCCGTAACTGGCGGTGGCTCCGGTACCGGGATCGCGGCCATGATCAACGGCCAGGTAGACCTCGCAAACTCCAGCCGCAAGATCAAGGACTCCGAAATGGAGCTGGCCATTGCAAACGGACAGCAGCCCGTCGAACACATCGTCGGGTATGACGCGCTGGCCGTCTTCCTGCACAACGACAACCCGATGGACAGCATCACGCTGGAGCAGCTCGCGAGCATCTATGGCGAGAATGGCACCGTCGAAAGCTGGACCCAGCTCGGTGTGGAAGTCCCCGGCTGCCGGGAGCAGGAGATCGTGCGTGTATCCCGCCAGAACAACTCCGGCACGTTTTCCTACTTCCGCGACACGGTGCTCGGAAACGACGGCGACTTCAAACTGGGATCGCGTGACATGCACGGCTCCAAGGACGTTGTAGACCTGGTCCACAATACGGCATGTGCGATTGGCTACTCCGGCCTGGCCTATGCCAACGAGCACGTGAAAACGCCGTGCGTGGGTGAAGGCGAGAACTGCGTCATCCCGTCCGTGGAGACGGCTGTGAATCGCAGCTACCCCATCGCCCGTCCGCTCTACATGTACACCAATGGAGAGCCGACCGGCGCGGTGAAGGAGTATCTGGACTTCATTCTGAGCGATGAAGGCCAGTGCATCATTCAGGACATGGGGTACGCTCCGGCCCGCGATGTGTCCTGCGAGGCTCCCAGCGCTTAAGCTAGAGCGGGGCCGGACCCCACACGGGTTCGGCCCTACTCACTTTTCGAACCGATCGCTATGAGTCACTACGAACAGCGTCTCTCCCAGGACACCGAGTACCTGATGGGGCAGGTGTCACGCCTGGCCCAATTCGTGGACAGAGGCTTGCGAGATTCCGTGAAGGCCCTCGAATCCGGGGACACCGATCTGGCCTACCGCACCGTCCTCAGAGACGGCCCCATCAACCGGCTCACGGAAGAAATCGAATCCGATGCGCACCGCTTCATGGCGAAGCATCTGCCGTCGGGCGGGCATCTTCGGTTCGTGAGCAGCACCATGCGCATCGCGATCCTGCTTGAGCGCATGGGCGACTATGCGGTGACCATCAGTCGCCATGCCGCCACGCTGAAGGTGCCGCTCGAGGGTGCGTTTCAGCGCGAGGTGTCTGCCATGGCTGCAGACGCCATTCAGATGTTCGGCCAGGCCATGCAGGCGTTCCGCCAGAAGGACGCTTCGATGGCGCTGGGAACGATGGGCTACTCCGAGCAGGTGGACCGCGACTACGTGAATGCACTCACGACGCTCGAGGAGGAGGACCCGAATCAGATTCCCATCGAAGACCTGTTTGCCCGTCTGGTGATCATCCGGCAACTGGAGCGGGTGAGCGATCAGGCGAAAAACCTCTGCGAAGAGACTGTTTTCGCGCTCACCGGTGAGACAAAGAACCGCAAGCCGGTACCTGTGCTCGTAGTGAACGGCGCCGACGACGGCGCCAGCCACATTGTAGCACTGATAGCCGAGCGACTCTACGGGGACAAGCTTGTTGTCGAGACGGCCGGCGTGACCCCGGCCGAGTCCATCCGGGACGACGTGAAGGCGTTCCTTTCAGAACGCGGATTCGACACCTCCAGTCGCAGGCCGAGATCGCTGGACAACTTGCCGAAGCCGCTCTCATCCTACAAGGTGGTCGTTTCACTGGAGACTCCCGTTCTGGAGCGCATGGGCAGCCTTCCCTACGCGAGCGTCGGTTTGACCTGGCGCACGGAAAAGAAGGATGACCTGGATGCGGTCTATCGGGATCTGGCCTCCGAGCTTGGCGAACTCGTCAAACTGGTACGCGGATGAGCGAGGTAGCCAAGAAGAGGCTTGATGTCCCGAAGGACCGCATCGATGCAGCCTGGATCATAGACAAACTGGTCCAGGTCATCATGTTTATCGGTGGCATTTCGGCCATCGTATTCATCCTGGGCATCTTCGTCTTCATTTTCCGGGAAGGCCTTTCGTTCGTATTCGATCGTTTTGACGTGGTCGAGTTCTTTACCTCGATCCGGTGGGCACCCACGTCCAACTCCAATCCCACCTACGGCGCCCTTGGCCTGATTGTGGGAACGGCGAGTGTGACGGGCATGGCCATGTTGGTAGCGATCCCGTTCTCCCTCGGGGCGGCCATTTACATCGCCGAATTCGCCACGGGCAGAACCCGAGAGGTGCTGAAGGTCGTGGTCGAACTCCTAGCCGCCATTCCGTCGGTGGTATGGGGCTTCATCGGGCTGTCGATCATGAACAAGTTCATCATCGACGTCTTCGACGTGCCCATCGGCTTGAATGTGCTGAATGCCGGCATCATCCTCGGCCTGATGGCGGCCCCAATCATGACCACCATTGCCGAGGACGCGCTCAAGGCCGTACCTGATCGGTTCCGCGAAGCCGCGGAGGCCATGGGTGCTACGCGCTGGCAGGTCATCCGAAAAGTGATCCTTCCCGCCGCTCGGAACGGCCTGGTATCGGCCGTCCTGCTCGGTGTAGGGCGAGCGTTCGGTGAAACGATGGCCGTGCTGATGGCGTCCGGTCACGCCATCAACATTCCGGACAGCGTATTCGATTCGGTGCGCACGCTGACCGCCACCATCGCCGCCGAACTGGGTGAGACCGCAGTCGGATCCGATCACTACGGAGCCCTCTTTGCGCTGGGGATTTTCCTCTTCATCATCACCTTTATCATCAACCTGACCGCCGACCTCGTCGTGCGAGGCATCCGCAACAAGTAGATGTTTCAAAGCACCGCACTAAACGTCCGTAATGATCAGATCCAGCGACGCTTCCGCGTCCTGTTCATGATCATGACGCTGCTGCTGGCTCTGCCGGTGGTCATCATCCTGACGCTGCTCGTCATACGAGGAGGACCGGCCCTGTCCGCGTCGTTCCTGTTCGAGTTTCCGACCCAGGGAATGACGGCCGGGGGCGTCTTTCCGGCGCTGGTCGGCACCATGGCGCTGGCTGGCCTCTCGCTTGCGATCGACCTCCCGCTCGGCATTGCCGCAGCGATCTATTTGAGCGAGTACGCTCCGGACAACGCGCTGACCCGCACCATCAACCTGGCCATCATCAACCTGGCGGGTGTGCCCAGCATTGTGCACGCCCTGTTTGGCGTGGGCGCGTTCGTCATCTTCTTCAACTTCGGGACCAGCATCCTGGCAGCCAGCCTCACGCTGGCCATCATGGCGATGCCGGTCGTGATTGTGGCGACCCGCGAGTCGCTGCAGGCCGTTCCGCAATCGTTCCGCGAGGCCTGCTGGGCGATGGGCGCCACAAAGTGGCAGACCCTCTGGCGCATGGTCCTTCCGAACTCCATCAGCGGCATCCTCACGGGGGTGATCCTGGAGATCTCCCGCACGGCCGGAGAGACCGCGCCGATCATGTTTACGGGAGCAGCCTTCTTTCTGCCATTTCTGCCGGAAAGCGTGTATGACCAGACCATGGCGCTATCCCTGCACCTGTTCGTGGTCTCCACGCAGGTTCCAGATGTGCCGGAGCACCTCCCCTACGGTGTGGCGCTTCTCCTCATCCTGATCGTCCTCTTGATGAACGCGGCCTCGATCGCCTTCCGGACCTATCTCCGGGGGCAGAAGAAGTGGTAGGCGCCATGACAGAGACCATGACGCAGGTCAAACCGGTACTCGAGGTCAAGAACCTGGGCGTACGGTACGGAGCCAAGACCGCGCTCTCGGACGTGTCGCTGGACATTCGGGAGAACGAGATTTTCGGCATTATTGGCCCCGCAAACGCCGGTAAGACCTCGTTCCTGCGGGCGGTGAACCGCATGGACCAGTTCGACTCCGGCATGCAGGTGACCGGAGAAGTGCTCTACGCGGGCGATGACATCCGGAAATGGCGCAACGCCTATGCCATCCGTCGCCGGATCGGTGTCGTGTTCCCCCTTCCTGTCGGCCTGCCGCTCAGCGTCTACGAGAACGTGGCGTTCGCGCCGCGCATCCGCGGCGTCCGCAAGAAGGCGGACCTCGACGTCATCGTCGAACGGTGTCTGCGTCGGGCGGCCCTCTGGGATGAGGTCAAGGATCGACTTGACTCGCTGGGCAGCCTGCTCTCCGGCGGGCAGCAGCAGCGTTTGACGATTGCCCGCGCGCTCAGCCAGGATCCGGCCATTCTGATGCTGGATGAGTTTTCGATCGCAGTCGACCCCGTGACGACGATGCGCATCGAGGATGTCCTGAAGGAATTGAAGAACGAGATGACCATCATTCTCGTCACCAACCTTGTGCAACAGGCACAGCGCCTTGCCGATCGAACCGCCCTGTTCCTGAACGGGCGATGTCACGAAATCGGAGATACGGCGGACCTGTTCGCAGGAAAGGTCGAGAAGCAGGAGACCATGGACTACATCGAGGGACGCTTTGGTTGATACCCTTGCCCATACCACGCCGGGCGGGCCGTTGGCTGCGGACCGCATCGCCGTCAGGACGGAGAAGCTCAATCTCTGGTACGGCACGTTTCAGGCGCTCTTTGACGTGGACTTCGACGTCAAGCAGGGCCTGATCACGTCATTGATCGGACCATCCGGCTGCGGAAAGTCCACCCTCCTGCGCTGCATGAATCGCATCAATGAGCGATTGGGTTACGTGCGCACCGAGGGCGTGGTAGAGATCGCCGGACACAATATCTACGCGGACGAGATCGAACTGGCCCAGCTGCGCAAGCAGGTGGGAATGGTCTTTCAGCGCCCGAATCCTCTCCCGATTTCGATTCGGGACAATGTGCTCTTCGGCCTCCGGATGCACACACCTCGCGATCAAGCGCTCACGAAACAGCAGGAAGAGGAAGTCCTGGAGCGTGTGCTTTCCGAGGTGCTGCTCTGGGATCAGGTAAAGGATCGGCTTGGGGACACGGCCACCCGTCTTTCGCTGGAAGAGCAACAGAAGCTCTGCATCGCGAGGCTTCTGCCGCTCAAACCAGAGGTCATCCTGATGGACGAGCCCTGTTCGGCCCTGGACCCCAAGGCGACGGAGGCCGTCGAGGAGTTGATCTGGGCCATGCGTGGCGACTTTACGATCGTTCTGGTCACGCACAACATGGCGCAGGCCAGAAGGGCCAGCGATGAGTGTGCCTTCATGCTCCTGGGCAAGATGATCGAGCACTCCCAGACAGCAGACCTGTTCGTCACTCCAACGGACGAGCGCACGGCAGACTACATCGAAGGCCGCTACGGCTGAGTCGGCTCCTCCTGATCCGGCAACTCCGCGAACAGCTCCGCCGGGTCCCCGGCGTAGTCCTGCTTCAGTCTGTCGGCAATCACGCGGATAACCCGGCGCACCATCTCGTCGGGATCCCGCTCGGTGATGATCGGGATGTCGTACTCGTCCGCTTCGGAAAGCAGAAACGTCTGCAGCTCCCAGATCTGTTCAAAGTTGTCCAGGTAGCGTTCAGCCCGGCGTGAAGGTGTCTCCAGACCGCGGCCCCGCAGATGTCGGTGCAGCGCCTTCTTTTTGGTGGTGGCCAGAATGAGCGGCACGACCACGGCATTGCCCGCTGTCATCAGACTGCGCTGCAACCTGGGGTGCATGTGGACACCCTCGATCACCAGGGAGACGCGCTCCCGCAAGGCGCGCCGGAAGACACCCTCAATCCCGACGGCTACTTCTTCGGCCTGGATCAGGAATCCGTCCACCATTTGCGGTGCATGGCGCTTGCCTTCACTGTCCCAGCGCGGTAGAGCCCTATAGGCCGTGAAGCTCGACTCGTGCAGGGGTGGCAGTAGCCGCTTGGGGATCATGCCGCGCATGACTTCCCTCAGCATGTCGGTCGATTGGGTCCTGATTATTCCCAGGCGATGCGCCACGAGTGACGCAATCGTGCTTTTTCCCGTGCCCGTGACACCACCGACCAACAGCACCAGCGGGCGATCGGTATCGGTGAATTCCTGCCAGCGCAGATACCGCTTGGCCACCTTGAGACCATGGCTTTCCTCCAGAAACCTGAAGGTGAGCGCCGTCAGTTCCAGGGTGCCGATGTCCGAAATCCCTTCGGCCAGCAGGTGCCTCTCCACGGCCGCGGCCACCGTATAAAGCGACTCTCGCTCTTCTGCGCACACCTCCAGGGACTGCACCAACCGGCCTTTCGAGAAGGGAAGCAGACCATCCTCCCGATCGCGCACGTACACGGAGACGCGCTCATTTCGCGGCTTCTCGTAATGCTCGGCGATCTCGTGAAAGCCGCGCTCCTCGAGCAGTTCGACCATGGCTGCGCGAAGCTCGGTCGTCGTTATTTCGCCTTCTTCCTGCAGCCGTGCGCGCAGGTCGGATGCCAGTGGGTAGGCCTCCTCGAACATCATTCCCGCGTCCTGAAGAGATCGCGTTAGAATGCCGCGCAGGAAGGGCACGTGCGTGTCTTCCTGCGTATCCAGGACCAGAAGCTTGCCTTTTTTTGCCATCCGATGTGGGAAGCGAACGCCTATTATACGCAGCACAGTTCCCCAATACGGCTCATGCCCCTTCCGCACCTGGACGCCCAGACTCTTGCCGATCTCCTGGACCTGGAAGAGCTGTCGGCCTTCATACCGACGGCATTTCGGGGCGCGGAGGCTCCTGCCCGGCAACACCTGGAAACGTCAGTCGGGACCCTGCTGATCATGCCGGCGTGGGGGCTTGAGGGGTATGCCGGCACCAAGCTGGTGACCCTTCAGCACGCCAATCGTGCACGCGGGTTGCCTACCATCCACGGCACGTACCTGCTGTTTGAACCAGAAACGGGGCGGCCGCTGTGCACGATGGATGGCGGCATGCTTACTGTGCTGCGGACCGCCGCCACTTCGGCCGCCGCTGCAGCGGCCCTCGCGAATTCTGCGGACACGCTGCTGGTGGTCGGGACTGGTCGCCTCGCACCCTGGATGGCCCGTGCGCACGCCCGCGTCATGGGTTGCCGCGAGGTACTCGTTTGGGGGCGTCACCCGGACCGAGCCGAGGGCCTCGCACATGCGCTCCGTGAGGAGGGTTTCGATGCCCGCCCCGCCGAGTCACTGCCAGCGGGACTCAGGGGGGCAAACATGATTACAGTGGCGACCTCGTCGTCGTCGCCCCTGCTCACCGACGAAATGGTTGTCGACGGCGTGCACCTGGATCTGGTCGGCGCCTACCGGTCGGACATGGCAGAGGCATCGCCCGCCTGGTTCACTGACGCCCGCGTTTTTGTCGATACCTGGGAGGGCGCCCGCTCGGAGGCGGGCGACGTGATTCAGGCCGTGGAGGCAGGCGTGCTGACCTGGCAATCCGTTGCCGGCAGTCTAGAAGAGCTCTTCGCCAACGGAAACTCGCCCGCGAAACCACCGGGTGAAGCCAGCAGAACCATTTTCAAGTCCGTCGGGGCCTCACAGGAAGACCTCGCTGCTGCCGTATTGGCCTGGACCCGCTACTCCGCGTGAGGATCACGGTCATCGGCGGGGGCCTCATGGGGTTGTGTGCCACCCGAAGCCTCCTGGAACGCGGAGCCGAGGTGCAGCTGGTGGACGCGGCACTTCCTGCTGCTTCACGGGACTACCACCGGCTCATCAGGGTCACCTACGGAGGACTGTCCGGGTACGGAAAGATGGCACGGGAGGCACTGCATGCGTGGCGAAGGCTGACGATGGGCTCCGGTCAGACGCTTTTCCACCCTTCCGGCATTCTCCTCGCCGGACCGCCCGGCTCCCCCTGGGTAGAGTCTTCGCTTGCCGGCCTGGATCCAGCGGAATGCTCGCCAGAGGACGGCCCGCAGGAATGGGACCTGGCCCATCGTTCCCGCTATCGCATTGCAACCGGCGGGATGCTGTTTGCGAATCGCATCCTCGACTACCTTTACGACTCGTTGGTCGGCGAGGTCGTGCACGGCCTGGCAGTGGAGGTAGACCCCTTCTCCGGGACCACCTGGTTGAAGTCCGGTCAGGTTTTGAAGGCCGACCGGGTTCTTGTTGCTACCGGGCATCACGAGTGGCCCTCGGGTTCACCGGGTAGACATACCCGACGGTCCCGTCAGCCGGTGGCTTATCTGGACGGTCCGGACCGCGCCGATCTGCCTGTGATCCTTGACCTTTCCGAGCCGGACGGATTCTACTTCTTTCCCCCGGTTGCCGGTCTGCCGGGCAAGTTCGGAAGCCACGCCTTTGGACCTCCGGGCGACGGAACGACGGTGATCACGGTTCAGGAGCGGTCCGACCTGAACGCTCTCCTGGAAGCACGCGGGTTGGCCTCAACCCCATACACGGTCAGTGGCTTCGGCATGTGTCACTACGACGTGTCAGAGGATGAGCGCTTCATCGCACAGTTCGCAGGGAGAGGCCTGTGGCTAAGCGGTTTTTCCGGTCACGGCTTCAAGTTTGGCCCGCTCATAGGAGACCGTGTGGCGGCGTGCCTCCTGGGCGATCTGGATGAGCCTGCTTTTTCCGAGTGGTTCGCGGGACGCAGCTGAAATGAGAAAGGGCGGACACGTCGCCGCGTCCGCCCTTCTCAAGCTTCTTCTGAAGTCGGCAGCCTAGGCTTCCTTCTCCTCGGCTTCGGCCTCTTCGACCTCGGGGGCCTCGTCGGCTGAATCAGCCGCCTCGGCCTCCGCGGCCTCCATTTTGGCCTTGAGCGCTTCCAGACCGGACAGTTCGCCAAGGGTCGTCGGACCCGTGGCGCTTGCGTCCTGCGTGTAGCGAGCAACGTCGCGGGCCTCTTCCTGGCGCTCGCGACGCTTCTCAGCGCGCTCGGCCCGGATGGCTGCGTACTCTTCCTCGCGACCGGCAGCGGTCTCGGAAACCGTGATCTCCTTGTTGTTCATGTCGAACCGGATCACGCGGAGTTCTTCCAGCTTGTCGCCCTCATGGTAGGAGGCGTCAAACGTGGCAGAGTTCTTCAGCTCGCCAACGGGAATGAAGGCTTCGACGTCCATGGGCAGTTCCACCACGACGCCACGGTCCTCTACGCGGACCACGGTGCCTTCGGTGTCGGTACCCACAGCGTACATCTGCTGGAACTGGTTCCAGGGGTTGGTATCCACCTGCTTGTGTCCCAGAGAGATGCGGCGGTCGTCCGAATCGATGTTCAGCACAACGACATCGAGCTCCTGACCCTTCTTCACCATCTCCGAGGGATGGCGAACCTTCTTGGTCCAGGACAGGTCGCTGATGTGCACCAGACCGTCGATGCCCGGCTCAATCTCCACAAATACACCAAAGTTGGTGATGTTGCGGACGCGGCCGCGCATGACCGTTCCCGGCGGGTAGCGCTCTGCGATGTTCTCCCACGGATCGGGCTCGAGCTGCTTCATGCCGAGCGAGATCTTCTTGCCCTCGTGGTCGATGTTGAGAATCTTGACCTTCACAACCTGACCAAGGGCGACCATCTGCGAGGGATGGCGAATATGCTCGGTCCAGCTCATCTCGGAGATGTGGACCAGGCCTTCGATACCCTTCTCCAACTCGACAAATGCGCCGTAGTCGGTGATGGAGACGACCTTGCCCTCGACCTCGACACCCGGAGCGTACTTCTCCATGATGTTCTCCCACGGGTGCTCCTGCAGCTGCTTGAGACCCAGGGAAATGCGCTGGCGCTCCTTGTCGTAGTCCAGGACCACCACGTTGAGCTTGTCGTCCAGCTGTACGAGCTCGGAGGGGTGCGTCACGCGGCCCCAGGACAGATCAGTGATGTGCAGCAGGCCGTCCACGCCACCGAGGTCGATGAAGACACCGAAGTCGGTGATGTTCTTGACCGTACCCTCGAGGATCTGACCCGGCTCCATCGTGGAGAGGATGCTCTCACGCTGCTTCTGCAGGTCCTTCTCGATGAGGGCCTTGTGGCTGACGACGATGTTCTCGTTGGCCGGGTTCAGCTTGACGATCTTGAACTCCATGCGCTTCTCGAGATACGCGTCGAAGTCGCGCACAGGGCGAACGTCGATCTGCGATCCCGGGAGAAACGCCTCGAGGCCATCGAAAAGCTCGACGATCATGCCGCCCTTGATGCGGCGAACGATCGTTCCCTCGAGCACCGTCTCGTTCTCGAAGGCGGATTCGATCTTGCGCCAGCGGCGCACGGTGTCGGCCTTGGTCTTCGAGAGCACGAGCTGACCAAGACGGTCCTCCATGCGCTCCAGGAATACCTCGACCTCATCGCCCGTCTTGAGCTCTTCGTCGAACTCGTTTTTGGGAACGATGCCGTCGGACTTGAAGCCGATGTCGATGACGACATCCTTCTCTCCGATCGAGACAATCTTGCCGGAAACGATGTTCTGCTCCTCAACCGTGGTGAACGTGCCGTCCACCATGCTCTTGAGCTCCTCGTAACCCGGACCAGAGAACGCATCCTCCTCGTCGCTCTCGGCTTGCTCGAGATCGGCGAGCGTGTACACCTTGCCGGTGATCTCGCCTTTGTATCCCAACGAAGTGCGCTGCGGGGCTTCTGCAACCGGCTCTGCTGCGGGCTCCTCCTCGGCGGCAGCCTCTTCAGCTACGGCTTCGGCAGGGGCTTCTTCCTCGGCGGCAACCTCTTCGGCTACGGCCTCGGCCGGGGCTTCCTCTTCGCCAGCAGCCTCTTCAGCTTCGGCTTCGGCGGGAGCTTCCTCAGCGGCGGCCTCTTCGGCGACTGGCTCGGCAGGAGCTTCTTCCTCAGCGGCGGCCTCTTCAGCGACTGGCTCGGCAGGAGCTTCTTCCTCAGCGGCAGCCTCTTCGGCTACGGCCTCGGCAGGGGCTTCTTCCTCGGCAGCAGCGTCTTCGGCTACGGCCTCGGCGGCGGGTGCCTCCTCAGGTGCTTCGGCGGCTGCCTCAGGGGCGCTTTCCTCTACGTTGGTGGTTTCGACGGCCTCGGCCGCCTGCGTTTCTTCTGTTTCAGCTGCCATATCGGCGGCAGCGTCCGTCTTCTGCTGTTCGTCAGCCATGTTGATGGACCGGTCCAGGCACAGCGCGTCAGTGATCAGGGAATCGCGCGCGCGGAGGACCTAACGGAATCGATTTATTGATGGAATGGCGACCTCCCTGAGGACCGCACGACTGTCTGCCAAATCCATTTTGGCACAGACTGACATCATACTGGGACTTACCAGGGGCGTTCCCGGCAAATTTCAGTCCGCCGTCCGCCTACGTTTCCGTTCCCCGGCCAGCGCAACAATGCGCGCCACCTGCTCCTGGAAGTTCAGGTCGGTGGTATCAATCTCGACGGCATCGACGGCCTTTTGCAGGGGCGATTCTTCCCTCGTGGTGTCCCTGTGATCCCGCTCGGCCATCTCCTTCTGGATTCGGGTGCGGTCCGAGTCGTTGCCCTGAATCTGTGCTGCCCGGCGTCGGGCGCGCACCGAAAGATCGGCGGTCAGGAAGAGCTTCAGGTCGGCATCTGGAAATACGACCGTGCCGATGTCCCGGCCTTCGAGGACCACTCCTCCGCCAGCTGCCTCCTCCTCCCGCGCCAAACGTCGCTGCTCCAGCACCAGACGCTCCCGGACCTCAGGCAACCTGCTGACCTGGCTGGCCATGGCACCTACCGCCTCCTCACGAATCGCGTCCGTGACGTCCTCACCTGCCAGCGTGACCCGCAGGCCCTGCGACGAAGGCTCCATGTCGAGGTCAAAGCGGGCGAGAGCATCTTCGACATGCCGGGAGATCGGCTCCAGTCCCTGTCGCATGAAGGTCAATGCCACCGCCCGGTACATGGCACCGGTGTCGAGGTAAAAGAAGCCGAGACGCCTCGCCACGGCGCGCGCTGTCGTGCTCTTGCCGGATCCGGCCGGGCCGTCGATGGCGATGATCATGCTTGAGGGCTCTGCTGTTTCGCACAAGCTATACGGGCCTGTCGAATCCGCCTATGGCGCCACCTGTAGAAGAACATGAATTCAATCGCATGAAACAGCTCGATTCCCGTCATATTCCGCGTGTGGCGCCGGAGGACCTGGCGCAGGTGCAGCGGCATCCCGTTTGCCTGGTCGTCGAAAACGTTCGTTCGGCGTTTAATGTGGGGTCCATGTTGCGCTCTGCAGACGCCCTGCGGCTGGATCATGTTTACCTGACAGGGTTCAGCCCTCCCGGAGATCACCGCGGAGTCAACAAGGCCGCCCTCGGCGCCCAGGACGCGGTGCCCTGGAGTCATACGCGGGATACGATCGATGTGCTGGGTAGCCTGAAACAGCGCGGATACACGCTCGCGGCAGTGGAAATCACGGATTCCCCGACAGATGCGAGACGGCTGCCGCGCGCCGATTTTCCGCTGGCGCTGGTCGTCGGCAACGAAGTGTCCGGAGTCGATCCAAAGTCGTTGGAGCTGTGCGACCTGGCACTGGAACTCCCACAGTTCGGGATGAAGCACTCACTGAACGTTGCCGTTGCGATGGGCGTCGTAGGTTACGATGTCGTCCGGCGGTGGCTGGAACTGGAACCTCAATCCACGGCCCGTTGACCCAGGAACCACTCGACCTTTCTTCCCATTTCGCCCCAGCGGACCCAGGAGCCTGGCTCGAACAGGTCCTGGACGGATTGCGCATAGGCTCCCTCGAGCAGGCTTCCTGGCTGCTGGGCGAAGCCGGACTCGTGGCACCGTACTACACCGAGGCGCCGACTCATACGGTGCATGCACCCGGTGCGTGGCAGTACGCCGATCTTCCCCCGGCCGGAGCCCATGCGGCGTCAGCCATCTCCTCGGCGGCTTCGGGCGGAGCAGATCTCGTCCTCCTTGCGGAGCCGACGTCCGTCGGGAGCACGGACCTGCCGGTGGGATTCTGGACACGCGGCTCCCTGGTGACGCTTCCCTCCGGAACGCTCCTGGTAGATGCAGTGCATGCCATCGGGACAGGCGCGCCACCGGCATTCAGCGTTGCAGTCGGCCTGTCGCTCCTGGCGGAGTCCTGCGCCGATGAGGAAGGGGCAACGGGTATCGCCTTCCCCATCGACACGTCCTACTTCCCTTCCATGGCGTCGCTGCGCGCCCTTCGCCTCGGAGCCGAGCGGATCCTCTCGGCATTTGGTGTCGACGGCGCGGCCACGGTGCTCGCAACTGCCGGGCGCGAGGTAATCCAGGAGCAGGACGCGTATGGCAATCTGCTGCGCCTGACAACCGTCGCCATGAGCGCGGTTTGCGGTGGCGCGCACGTGGTGGCCTTGCCGCCCTTTGACTCGGCGGAGGGCGAGCGCGGGATCAGGCTGTCGCGAAACATCAGCCATCTGCTCCGCCATGAAGGACTGATGGGACTTGTCTCTGACCCCGGACGAGGCAGCTACTACATCGAACAGTTGACTGCGAAAATCGGAAACGCCGCCTGGGCACAGTTTCAGGCATGGGAATCCGAAGGCGGGTTTCGGGCCTGTCGCAGGGAGATAGAATCCCGCATGGCCGCCTTCGAGCGTGAATATGTCGCGTCGGTGACATCGGAAGAGCGGGTTCTCGTCGGCGTCAACCGCTTCACGGAGGCAGGCGCATGAGGCCGGACTTCAGTCAGATCGAGTTTCCAGCGAGCACGGCGCCGGATGAGGGGGCGCGGACGGGTGCCCGGTTTGACAGCGCCGAGGGCATTCAAATCCGGGCTGCCTACACAGCGGAGGATATCGCGGCGGCCGAACACCTGAATTTTGCTGCAGGCATCCCCCCGTTTCTGCGCGGACCGTACCCCACGATGTACCTGAGCCGGCCGTGGACGGTGCGCCAGTATGCCGGATTCTCGACGGCGCGAGAGTCCAATGCGTTCTACCGAAGGAACCTGGCGGCGGGGCAACGCGGGCTCTCGGTCGCCTTTGACCTGGCCACTCATCGCGGATACGATTCGGATCACCCGCGTGTCGTCGGGGACGTCGGCAAGGCCGGAGTGGCGATCGATTCGGTCGAAGACATGAAGCTGCTCTTCGACGGCATTCCGCTGGACCGCATGTCGGTCTCCATGACCATGAACGGGGCGGTGCTGCCGATAATGGCGTTCTACATCGTCGCTGCCGAGGAGCAGGGCGTGCCGACGGAAGCCCTGCGTGGCACCATCCAGAACGACATCCTGAAGGAGTTCATGGTGCGCAACACCTACATCTATCCGCCGGCACCGTCGATGCGGATTGTGGGTGACCTGTTCAGGTTTACGGCCGCAAACATGCCGCGCTTCAATTCCATTTCGGTCAGCGGCTACCACATCCACGAGGCCGGCGCTCCGGCGGACCTTGAGCTGGCCTACACGCTGGCCGACGGGCTCGAATACCTGCGGACCGGCATCGAGGCGGGCCTGGAAGTGGACGCGTTTGCGCCACGCATTTCGTTCTTCTTTGCGATGGGCATGCACCACCTCATGGAGGTGGCCAAGCTTCGGGCGGCCCGTGTGCTCTGGGCACGCCTGGTCAGGCCGTTCGACCCCTCGAAGGAACGTTCAATGGCGCTCCGTACTCATTGCCAGACATCGGGTTGGAGCCTGACAGCCCAGGACCCGTTCAACAATGTTGCGCGAACGACCGTGGAGGCCATGTCTGCCGTTCTGGGGCATGCGCAGTCGCTGCACACGAACGCGCTGGATGAGGCGCTCGCGCTCCCATCGGACTTTTCGGCCCGCATCGCCCGGAATACCCAGTTGTACATCCAGCACGAGACGGACGTGATTCGCGCCATCGACCCCTGGGCGGGTTCGTATTACGTGGAGTCCCTCACCCACCATCTCATGCAGCGCGCCTGGAGCCATATTCAGGAGGTCGAAGCAGCGGGCGGAATGGCAGCAGCCATCGAGCGAGGTCTGCCGAAGCAACGGATCGAGGAGGCCGCTGCCCGCAGGCAGGCACGCATCGACTCCGGCCAGGATGTGATCGTGGGAATCAACCGATTTCGGGTCGAGCAAACAGATACCGTTGACCTGCTGGAGGTGGACAACCACGCGGTGCGTGAGGAACAACTGGAGCGCCTGGGCCAACTGCGGGCCAGCCGCGACCAGACGGCCGTGCAGGCCACTCTCAAGGCCCTGCGACAGGGTGCCCGGACCGGGGAGAATCTGCTGACCCTTGCAGTGGACGCGGCTCGTGCCCGCGCAACCCTTGGAGAGATCTCTTCCGCGCTGGAGGACGTGTTCGACCGGTATGTAGCCGATATTCCGACCATTGCCGGCGTGTTCGCGGACGAGATGGCCTCCAATTCAAAATTTCAGAGTGCTCGGGAGCGCGCGGACCAGTTCGCCCACCGTGTGGGGCGTCGACCTCGCTTGCTTGTTGCCAAACTGGGTCAGGACGGTCACGACCGCGGAGCACGCGTGGTGGCAACGGCATTTGCAGACGTCGGCTACGATGTGGACATCGGCCCCCTCTTTCAGCTCCCAGAAGAAGCTGCGCGACAGGCCGTGGAGAATGACGTGCACGTCGTCGGCATATCCAGCCTGGCAGGAGGTCACAAGACCCTGGTGCCCCAGATCATCGCAGAACTCACGAGTCTGGGGCGGCCTGATATACTCGTCGTTGCGGGTGGGGTCATTCCCCCGGCTGACTATTCCGAACTCTTTGAGGTCGGCGTCGCGGCAGTGTTTGGCCCAGGCACGGTACTCACGGATGCCGCGGTGGAGCTCATAGACCTGATCGAATCCCGCCAGGACTGATGGCTGACGGTCTCAAGAAGCGGAGTTCTGAGCTGGGCGGACCCGCGGTTACGCGCAACCCCTCGATGAAGGCCGGCTCAAGACCACGCATGTCCGTGGCGCGCCTCCTGAAAGGGCTGGTGCAGCGGGAGCGCAACGCGCTGGGGCAGGCGCTCAGTCTTGTCGAGAGCACCCGGCCAGAGGATCGCGAGCAAGCCGCAGAGCTTTTGGCGCAGTGTGAAACCGGCGGGGCCATCCGGCTGGCCATCTCGGGTTCTCCGGGTGTAGGCAAGAGCACCTTCATTGACGCCTTCGGCTCTCACCTCCTGGATTCTGGCCTCAAGGTCGCCGTGCTCGCGGTGGACCCCAGCAGCGTGCGCACGGGAGGCTCCATTCTCGGCGACAAGACTCGCATGCCGCGCGTGGCCTCGCACGCTGACGCCTTCGTGCGTCCTTCTCCCGCCTCCGGACACCTCGGCGGCGTGGCGCGCTACACACGGCCGGCCATCAGTGTGTGTGAGCACGCGGGCTACGATGTGGTTCTGCTCGAGACCGTCGGCGTCGGGCAATCCGAAGTCGCCGCGCGCGACCTCTGCGACTTTTTCCTGCTGCTGTCCCTTGCCGGAGCCGGTGACGAGTTGCAGGGCATCAAACGGGGCATCATGGAAGCGGCGGACGCCGTGGCCATCACGAAGGCCGACGGCGACAATACCGCCGGCGCCGAAGCGGCAGCCGCTCGCCTCAAAGGGGCCATGCGCCTGTTTCCCCCGGACGAATCAGGCTGGCGACCGCGCGTGATGACCTGTTCCGCACTGGAAGGCCGTGGCCTGAGCGAAGTATGGCAGACGGTCACCGATTTTCGGGCGATGTCGGGTGTGCACTGGACCGCGCGGCGCGCCGCGCAGCGACGCCTCTGGTTCCGGCAGGAGGTTCTCGCGTTGAGGGCAGAGCGCGACTCGGAGGAGGAAGCAGCACTTCTTGAAGTAGCGCTCGCTCGCGTCGAAGCCGGCCTGGCGCACCCTTTCTCTGCCGCGCTCCGGTTCGTGGACGAGACCGCGTCTCGCTAGCCGAGTCTCTCCGCCGCGGCGCGCAGCCGGCGCACACAAGTCTCCTTGCCCAGGACGGCCATCATCTCGAACAGTCCGGGGCCAAACGAAACGCCGCTGAGCGCCAGCCTCACAGGGTGGATGATGCGCCCTGCACCGACACCGCGCTCTTCAGCGATCCCGCGCAGAGCGCCTTCCAGGGCCTCCTCGTCCACCGAATGCAATTCAGAGATGCGGTCCGCGTAGGCCGTCACCAACTCCGCTGAGTCGTCCTTCCAGCGTTTCTTCAGCCCGTTGGGGTCGAACTCCTCCGGATCGCGGAAGAAATACCCCGTCGCGGAGACCAGCTCGCCTGCGAAGCCGACGCGGTCCTGCATCAGGGCAACCACTTGGGAGACGTATCCATCTGCAGCTTCGATACCGGATTCGCGCAGGCCGGCCCCCGTGTCTGCAGCCAGGGAGTCGAGGGAACGCCGGCGAATGTGCTGGCCGTTGAACCAGCCCAGCTTTTCCAGATCAAACTGCACTCCGGCGCTGCCGACACGCTCCAGCGAGAATGCGTCAACCAGGTCTCCGAGCGCGAATACCTCGCGTTCGTCGCCGGGATTCCACCCCAGCAGCGCCAGGTAGTTGATGAGCGCCTCGGGTTCGTAGCCCAAATCGCGGTACTGACGCACGAGAACCGGAATGCCCTGCCGCTCGGCTGCACGCTTGGAAAGTTTGCCGCCGGTGGGGCTCAGTATGAGTGGCAGATGCGCCATCTCTGGGGCGGTCCAGCCGAGCGCTTCGTAGAGCAATACGTGCTTGGGCGTCGAAGACAGCCACTCCTCGCCCCTGATCACGTGGGTGATCTCCATGAAATGGTCGTCGACCACGTTGGCCAGGTGGTAGGTGGGCAATCCGTCGGACTTCACCAGGACCTGGTCATCCACCACGTCGGAAGCGAACGTGACCGAGCCGCGTACCGCGTCCTGAAAGGTCACAGTCGCGCCCGGGTCTACCTTGAGTCGCACGACGTAGTCGGTGCCCGATTCGATCAGGCTGCTCACTTCCTCCGCCGGTAGTGTGAGGCTGTTTCGCATGGAAGCGCGCGTCGAGGCGTCGTACCTCGGCGTGGGATTCTCCGGAGTTTTCAGCCGCTCCCGCATGGCATCGATTTCTTCCGGCGTATCGAACGCGTAGTAGGCGGCTCCGGAGGCAATCAGACGGTCGGCGTGCTCACGGTACAACGCGCTGCGCTCAGACTGGCGATAGGGCCCTGCCGCCCCCCCGATATCCGGGCTCTCATCCGGACTCAGGCCCGCCCAGGCAAGGCTGTCCCTGATGTCGCCTTCGGCATCCTCAACGAAGCGTGTGCGGTCGGTATCCTCAATGCGCAGCACAAACGCACCCCCGGTCTGGCGGGCGAGCAGGTAGTTGTAGAGAGCCGTTCGCAGACCTCCGATGTGGAGGTATCCGGTTGGACTCGGTGCAAATCGCACGCGGACAGGCGACATGTCGGGGTTCGGATTGATGCGCTCCGAAAATAGCGGGCTCTTCCCCGCTCGCCGACTAGTTCAGCGTGAATCCGGAGGCCGCTAGGGGCCTTCTATCAGACGGGCGGACTCCACAGTGACACCGGGCGTGATCACGTAGACCGTATTCATTACGCCGAACACGGGAGACTCAAGGTCCACCATTTCCTGCTCAGCCACGATGGCTGCGGCCGCATCGCCCGCCGTAAACCTTGGCAGGTACAAACCCAATACGAACAGGCAAGCCGCCATAAACACGGTGGTACCCAGGCTGACCGATCGACGTGACTGCCAGAGCGGCTCGCGATCCCCCGCCCGATCCACCTTGTCGACCCGCTCCTTCAAGTCGGCAAGTCGCTCCATGAAGCGCTCGTCGGCCTGCTGCGGCACAGCGATGTACTCCTCCCGGGCAATGCGCCTGAACGACATGACCGAATCCATCCGGCCCCGACAGGAAGCGCACTCAGCCAGGTGAACAAAGAGCGTTGGCTGCTCCGCGACCTGAAGCTCACCATCCAGATAGCCGTTCAGGGCGTCCTCGATGCCGGGACGAGTCCTGGGATCGGCAACACAAAGGAGATCGGTCGGAGTCATGCTTCCGCCCTCCGCGCCGAGGCGCCCTTTGGAATGGGTTCAGCCAGCACCGGCTGCATCAGTTTGGCCAGCTTGCGGCGTGCCTTGAAAAGACGAGACTTGACGGCGCTCACCGTGGAGCGCGTGACCGCTGCTATCTCCTCGTAGGAAAGGTTCTGGTACTCGCGAAGAATGAGCACCTCTCGGTAGTCCGGGCTCAGCTTCA
The DNA here is from genome assembly GCA_017643395.1 of Rhodothermales bacterium. NCBI lineage: Bacteria > Pseudomonadati > Rhodothermota > Rhodothermia > Rhodothermales > Rhodothermales bacterium. The sequence goes on from JAEPNP010000008.1 coordinate 104,731, forward strand.
TGAGGAAGGCCCCGACCAGCGCGATGCGCTCGCTCTTCTCCATGTGCTGGATGGGCGTGGAGTCCGCCTCCAGCTCCGCGATGTGATCACCCATGCCGACCAGGCGCCTGTCACGGCGCATGGTATTCAGGCACTGGTTTCGGGCGATGGTGAACAGCCAGGACTTGAAGCTCGATGTCTTCATGAGTCGGTCCCGATGTTCGTAGAGTCTGAGGAACGTGTCCTGCATCACGTCAGCGGCGACTTCCCGGTCGGAAAGCATCTTGACGCAGAAGGCGTATACGGGTCCTTTGTAACGATTGTAGAGGGACACGAACGCGAATTCGTCTCCGGACTGAAAAGCCTCGATCAGGGGCTGATCTCCCGACATAGGTGGTGTGGCGCCTTGCGTTGTTGATATGACACAGGGATTACCGGAAAGTTGCTCGACGCCGTCGGAACCGCCTCTGGCACCTCGCGTCTGTGGGCGCGCCCTGATTCCGGGGGCCTCTCAGCCTCATTGAACCCTCCTCTTTCCATGCGACTGCTTGTACCCCTGCTTCTGGTTATCCTTCTGTCTGCCTGTGCCGGGCTCGGATCCGGCCGCGCAGATGCAGACCGGGATGTTGTTGCGATCATCGGATCGGAGCGCATCACGCTGGAAGACTTCGAGCGTCAGTACTCCCGCTCGCTACCGGACTCCGCCGACGCATCGCAGGACTCTCTTGGTGCCTACCAGGACTTCCTGCAGCGCTATGTGGACTTCCGTCTGAAGGTCCGGGAAGCCGATTCAGCAGGCTACGATAGCCGCGAAGACCTCATTCAGGAAATGTCCCAGTACCGGGGACAACTCGCGCGGCCGTACCTCCTGGAGCGCGAGGTGGTCGAACCCCTGATCCAGGATCTGTGGGACAAGAAGCAGGAGATGGTGGACGTATCTCACATTCTGCTCCGCGTGGATCCTGACGCCGCCCCCAACGACACGGCCCGGGTTTACGCGCGCATGGTGGGCCTGCTGGATTCGCTCGCGTCCGGGGCGGACTTCGGGGACCTTGCCGGCACCTACTCAGAGGATCCGAGCGCCAAGGATGCAACCCGTCCGGGATACCGGGGTCGATTGGGCGTGTACTCGGGCGGACGAATGGTCAAGCCCTTCGAGGATCGCATGTACAGCACGCCGGTCGACTCCGTGTCGGAGATCTTCCGGTCGCAGTTTGGTTACCACATCCTGAAGGTGCACGACCGTCGCGCCAAACCTACAGATCGGCGCGTGGCCCACATCATGATCCAGCCTCGCGGGCAGACACCCGCTGATACGCTCGATGCTGCGGCCAGACTGGACTCAACGCTGGCCATGCTGCGGGCGGGTCAGGACTTTGCCCAGGTGGCACAGACCATGTCTGACGACCGGCAGAGTGCCCCTCGAGGCGGCGATCTGGATTTTGTGGGCTTCGATGGGTGGCTGCCTCCGGAAATGCGCGACGTCGCGTTTGCGCTGGAATCAGAGGGCAACATCTCCGATCCGGTGCAGACCCGTTTCGGGCACCATATCGTCAAGCTGCTTGCCATCCGCGAGCCGGTGAGCTTCGAGGAGGCGTACGAGGATCTAAAGAGTGAAGTAGCGCGGCTGCCGCGCGCCAACCAGGCCGAGGCCGAGTTTGCGGCCCAGATTCGTGCGCGGGAAGGCGCTCGCATCGACTCATCCTGGGTCAACGAAATGTTGGGTCAGACGTCGGCAGATTCGGTGCTTTTTGCGATTTCGAACGGCACCATCGGCGACGACATGCTGCGTCGCGAGGTCGCTTTCCTGGGCACAAACGCCTACACCGTGGAGGAATTTGGCACGTTCGCCTCATCGTATCGGGGAGCCCGTCAGCTGGAGCCTCAACGCAGATTCCAGGCCACGCTCGACGCGTTTCTGGATGACCGGGCCATCGAACTCGAGGTATCTGCTCTTGAAGCGCGGGATGAGAACTTCCGTCGCACGATGCAGGAATTCAGGGACGGACTGATGCTCTTCCGGCTCATGGAGGACTCCGTCTGGACGGCAGCAAATCAGGATTCATCGGCCTTGATGGCGCACTTCGAGGCCAACCGGGACAACTACCGATTCCCAGACCGAACCCGCATTCTCGGCATTGCGTCCTCCAGCGATTCGCTCATGCAGGTAATCCATGGACTGCTCGAGGCCGGAACGCCCTACGCCGCGATTCTGGACGCGTACCAGCCGGACTCCACGGTCTCGGTCCGGTTCGATACGACACTCGTAGAAGGCGAGACGTCCTCGATATATGACCGCGCATTTGATCAGCCGGTGGGTGGTCACACGGAGGTGCTTACCTACTCCGCAGGGCGCATCGTCCTCATCAACGACGGCGTGGAGCCCTCCAGGCCAAAGACATTCCGGGAGGCGCGCGCCGAGGTTGTGTCTGAATATCAGACCACGCTGGAAGAGCGGCTTGTTGCCGGACTACGCAACAAATACGGGGTGGTCACCTATCCGGAGCGCCTGAGCCGGGCCTTTGCGCCGGCGGTCGTGGAAGAGTGAGGCTGCCGGCCTTATTTGTATCGGCCAGTCTCGCGCTGGCCGCCTGCAATGGGGGCGCCGTTCCGGATGAGTACGTGGCTCGTCTGGGGTCGGAGACCCTGTCGCGACAGGAACTTGACCAGGCCCTCATCGGCGTGGCCGGCCAGGCCGACTCGCTGGATGCCGCCAGACAGGTTCTTGAGCAGTGGGTGACGAACCAGCTGCTTTTCGCCGAGGCGCTCCGCCGCGGTATTGACCGGGACCCGGGGGTCCGGAAAAACGTGGAGGAGGCCGAGCGGGCTGTGGTCGTGGATGCACTCCTTGAGGAGTTGTACGGAGAGGCCGCCGATGGTCCTACGCCCGAGGAGGTGCTGGACTACTACAACCAGAACCAGGAGCGTCTGCGGCTGGTGGAGCCGTATGTGCGCCTCAGGTACATCATGACCGACAGCCTGGAATTGGCGCGTGAAGTACGCCGATCCCTCGCGCGACTGGATTCGTCCGACACCGCAGCCTGGGAAGACCTGGTTGCGCGTGCATCTGATGTCCCGGACCTCTCCTTCTCCCTGGCCTCCTCGCTGGTCCCCGAAACCCGCGCGTTCTCCGAATACCCACAGGTTGCAGCTACCGTGGAAGCATTGCAGCCAGGACGCACGGGAGCGGTGGTGGCTGATCGTGGGGTCTACCACATCGTGCAGGTCCTGGAGCGCGTTCCCGCCGGCACCGTTCCTCGCCAGACGTGGATTGAGGGGGCTCTGCGGCAGCAGCTGCGCATTGAATCGCGGAAACTGTTGTATGCACGTCTTGTACAACGGCTTCGCAACGAGGCGCTGGCCCGGGAGCAGCTGGACATTCGCTGATGGACGCCCTTCAGCCTCAATTATCGGCCCACACACGAACTGGTGCGGGCCCTTCGTTTGTCAGGTCGTCGCCCCTTCTTTTGCCGCCCCTGAGTTTCATGAGATCCTTCGTCGTCACGCTGTTCGCCCTGCTGCTGGTCGCTCCCCCTCAGGCCGGTGCGCAGGACCGACCCATTGTCGACGAGATCGTCGCGGTCGTCGCTGACAAGATTCTGCTTCGATCCGAGGTCGATGCCATCGTAGCCAACCTTGTGCGCCAGCAGCAGATTCCGTATTCGGACGCGCTGTGGGGCGAGGCTCTGCAACAGCTGGTCGATGAGCGGGTGCTGGTCATTCACGCTCGTCGCGACACGACACTCAATGTGACCGACGACCAGGTCGAGCAGATGCTGGACCAGCGCATCGCCGGCATGGCCGCTCAGGTTGGAGGGGTTGGCCGTCTTGAGGATGTCTACGGTAAGACCGTCGTCGAGATCAAGGAGGAGTTGAAGGAAGAGGGGCGGGATCAGATTCTGGCGGACCAGTTCCGCAGCCGCAGGGTCCAGGGCATCAAGGTGACGCCGACAGACGTCGATCGGTTTTTTGCGCGTTTCCCGACAGACTCTCTACCGACCTTGCCGGAGGCGGTGCGCGTCTCCCACGTAGTCCGCTACCCCGCCGTGACCGAGGAAGCTCGCACGGAAGCGCGTGAGATCCTTGCCGCGATTCGCGACTCCATTGTTGTGGGTGGCGGGACCATTGAGGAGTGGGCCGAGACGTTCTCCGAGGATCCAGGATCTGCGCAGAACGGTGGACGCTACGAGTCCATGGCGCTCGGTGAAATGGTGCCTGAGTTTGCGGCCGTCGCAGCTCGTTCGCAGCCAGGTGTCGTGTCCGGAATCTTCGAGACCGAATTCGGCCTGCACATCATGCGCGTCAACTCGCGCAGGGGTGATGAGGTGGATTACAACCACATTCTCATCCAGTTTGACCGATCCAAATCGGACCCGCAGGTCGCGATTGACTTCCTGACCGCCGTCCGGGATTCGGTCCTGGCAGAGTCCCTCCCGTTCGCCGAAGCCGCCCGACGACATTCCGAGGACCCCAGGTCTGCGGCGCAGGGCGGCCGGGTCATCGATCCTCAGACAGGTGAACGAGACCTCTTTATCGAGGCCCTCGGCCCCTTCTGGCAGACCGCACTGAGGGATCTGGAAGTCGGCGCGATCTCCGAACCGCACGAGGTCGAGCTGCTCAACGGCCGACGCGCCTACCACATTGTCCTGCTTCAGCGCCGCACGCCTGAACACAAGGTGTCGTTGGACACCGATTACGCCTTCATTGAGCAGTACGCCCTCCGCCAGAAACAGGCCGAGGAAATGGCGGAGTGGATGCGCGAGCTGAGAAAGGACGTTTATATCGATATTCGCGCCGACCTGAGCGGACTTACCCCCACGGCTTCCAACTGACATGCAGCCTTCTGCCTCGCCCGAGACTCTCGACGCCCTTCATGCCGGATTCGGCCGACTGCGCGCGGAGGTCGGCAAGATCATCGTGGGTCAGGAGGAGATCATCCAGCAGATCTTCATCAGCCTGATCTGTCGTGGTCATGTCCTGCTGGTAGGCGTGCCGGGGCTGGCAAAAACACTGCTGATCCGCACGCTCGCCGATGCAGTGGAGCTGGATTTCGCCAGAATCCAGTTCACGCCAGATCTCATGCCGAGTGACATCACCGGCACCGAGATCATCGAAGAGGACGCGACCACGGGACGACGCGCCTTCAAGTTTGTCAAAGGCCCCGTCTTTGCCAATGTTATCCTCGCGGATGAGATCAACCGCACGCCGCCCAAGACGCAGGCCGCGCTTCTGGAGGCCATGCAGGAGCATCATGTCACCGCAGCCGGACAGACCTTCAATCTGCCGGAGCCGTTTTTTGTGCTCGCCACGCAGAACCCCATCGAGCAGGAAGGCACCTATCCCCTCCCCGAGGCCCAGCTCGACCGGTTCATGCTGAACCTGTGGCTGGATTACCCCGAGTTTGGCCAGGAAGTAGAGGTTGTGCGCAAGACGACTGGCAGTGCACGGCCAAAGGTGGAGACGGTCATGCACGGTGAGGACCTGATGCAGTACCAGGAGTTTGTCCGCCAGCTTCCCGTCGCCGACAACGTCATCGAGCACGCTGTGCGTCTGGTCGGAATGACCCGACCTGGTCGTGACAGTGCGCCCGACTTCGTGTCCAACTACCTCAGCTATGGCGCCGGACCTCGTGCTTCCCAGTACCTGATCCTGGGGGCGAAGGCACTGGCTGCGCTGGACGGTCGACTGACGCCGGACATCGCGGACGTGAATCGCCTGGCCGTACCGGTGCTGCGCCACCGCATCGTGACGAACTTCAACGCGGAGGCAGACGGAGTAAGCGCCGTGGACGTAGTGCACCGCCTGCTGGAAACCAGCGCCTGATCATGGGCGGGCTTTGGGCGCCCGCCGCGCTGCTGCCGACTGGCTGGAGCGAGAACGTCCTGCTGGAGTGGGACGAACGCGGTCTGCTGACCAACGTGAAGTCAGATGTGGATCCGCGCGGCCTCCTCCGGGCTCCCGGCCCCGTGGTTTGTGGCATGCCGAACCTGCATTCGCATGCGTTTCAGCGGGCGCTGGTGGGTCTGGTTCAACATCCCGATCCGGGTGCCGACTTCTGGTCATGGCGGCAGGCCATGTACCGACTCGTGTCGCGGCTGACCCCGGACCTTCTTCAGGCGGTCTCGGCCTGGGTATTCGCGGAGATGGTTGCCAGCGGCTACACGAGCGTGCTGGAATTCCACTACCTGCATCGCCCTGCCGGGGCCGATCCCCTTTCCTCCGCTTCGGCCATGTACCGGGCTGCCGGTGACGCCGGCATTCACATGACGCTCGCTCCGGTGCTTTACCGGTGGTCGGATGCCGGGGGCGTCGCGCCTCATTCCGAACAGCAGCCGTTCGTCCTGTCCCGGGAGGAGTTTTCGTCGCTCATGACGGGGCTGCGCCAGGAAGGGCGCGGCCTTGCCGTAGCCCCCCACTCGCTGCGGGCCACGACTCCGGATGACATCGCGTTCCTTCTCGAACTGGCCGACGATGACTGCCCGGTTCACATCCATGTCTCCGAGCAGCCCGCCGAGGTCCGCCGCTGTCTGGAGGTCTACGGCAACACCCCCATCGCCTGTCTGGAATCCAGGTTCGGACTCTCCGGGCGATGGGGTCTGGTGCATGCCACACATGCCACGCCAGAAGAACTCGAGCTACTTGACGATGGGCGGGGGACACTGATTCTTTGCCCCACGACGGAGCACGACCTTGGAGACGGCCGATTCCCGCTCGAGTTGGTGCCCGAGGCGACGGCGGGCATCGGCAGCGACAGTCACGTCAGCGTCAACCCCTGCGATGAACTGCGGCTGGTGCTGGCCGGGATGCGAGCGTCTGCCGGTCGCCGGGCTGTGCTGGAGCCGTCGTCTCTGACGGACGGCACGGCCCTGTGGGACCGAGCGTGTCGCGGAGCTCGCGCCGTGGCAGGAGCTCCGGTCGGCCGGCTTGCCGCAGGATTCCAGGCGAATCTCTTGGTCCTGGATGCGGCCGCACCTGCGTTCAGCGGTTTGTCACCCGATCAATCCGTGTCGGCGTGGGTGCTCTCAGGCGATCGGACTCAGCTTGCCGAGGTCTGGGTGCGAGGGCGGGTCCAAGCTCGTCGCGGGAGTCACGTCAGGGAAGCAGACCTTGCTGCCGCGTTCCGCGAGGCTGCTCTCTTGTTGAGGGCCTGACCTCGGGCTGCGTGGTAGTTCCGGGAGCGCATGAAGGCGCGGCCGGGGCTGCACAATCCGCGCAGACGCTGTCCTGATCGTCATTGGGGTCCGAGGAAACTCGGTCTCGTCAGGCCGCGAGTTCAGCCCGCAGCGACCCTGGGTTGGGCGGCAGCGGCGGCTCGTCTGAGCCAGCATTCGTCCACCCGCTCATGAGTACAGAGAAGGGTCGGAGTGCCTCCACGTTTTCGAAGACGATCTTGACCGTAGCCGTAAGCGGCACCGCGAGCACCATGCCCCAGAAGCCCCAAAGCCATCCCCAGAAGATCAGGGAGACCAGAATGAACAGCGGGCTCAGATTCAGACTGAACCCCATGACTCTTGGTTCAATGATGTTGCCCAGCGTAGCCTGTGTCGCAACAAGGATGATCATCAGCACGAGCGTGGTCGCTACCGAGTCGAACTGCAGCAGGCTCAACAGGACGGGACAAAGCACCGCGACGAGGGAGCCGAAGCTGGGGATGTAGTTCAGGACGAAGGCCAGAAATGCCCAGACCAGGGGAAAGTCGACCCCAAAGCTCGCTGTGATGATACCGGTGAGCAGACCCGTCGCCATACTGACCAGAGTCTTGGCAACCAGGTAGCGCCGGACCTGGGCGTCCACGTTGGAAACAACAACTGCGATGCGCTCGGCGTGGGCCGGCGGGAACGCCACGCGCACCTTTTCTGCCAGATCTCCGCTGCCGGCCAGAATGAACATCATGAAGAGCATCACCAGGAAGGTGGTGCCCAGAAACGTGATGAACGTGCCGATACCCGTCGAGACCACCGATGTCACCGATGAAAGTGACACGGCTCGGCTCCATCCCACATCGGCCTCTTCAATGTTGAATTGTGCTGCCTGGGCCGCCACAAAGGCCTCAACACCGTCCAGATAGGCCACTATGCGGCCTTCGTAGTCGGGAATCTGCTGGACCAGTGCGCCAATTGAGGCAGACAGAAACCAGCCCAACAGGAACAGGACCAGGAAGAAAGCGATCAAAACCCCCAGCAACGACAGCGCTGTCGGGAATCTGCGGGCCTTCAGATTCAGCACTACGGGCTTGAAGATCACCGACAACAGCATCGCCAGCACGAAGGGCATGAGCACTACACGCAGCTGCATCAGCGTCACGCCCACTACGAACATGGCGATGATGCCCAGAAAGACGCTGGTCAGATTGTAGTTGCTCATTGTCAGGTTTCCCGGCCGGGATTCGGGCCCCGGTAGTACGCCAACCTCGTTGTATTGATGCGCACCCTGTTTCTCCTGTTGTTAACAATATTCGTTCCCACCTGGGAGGCGGACCCGGACGATTACCCGAAAGACTACTTCCGCTCCCCGCTCGGAATTCCGATTTCACTCTCCGGCAATTTCGCTGAGATGAGGTCGAATCACTTCCATGCGGGTCTGGATATCCGCACCAACGCGCAGGTGGGTTATCGCGTCTACGCCGCAGCCGAAGGCACGCTGGTGCGCGTCGCGGTCCAGGGCGGCGGCTATGGCCACGCGCTGTACCTGCAGCATCCGAACGGCTACCAGACGGTCTATGCGCACCTGGACCGCTTCGAGGAGCCCATCGCCTCCTGGGTCCGGGAACGACAGTACGCCGAACAGTCCTTTTCCGTCAATCTCTTTCCGCGCGCCGGCCAGTTTCGCTTCAACAAGGGCGACGTGATTGGGTATTCGGGCAACACGGGATCTTCCGGCGGTCCGCACCTGCACTTCGAAATCCGTGATGCCGCGACATCGGAGCCGCTGAATCCCCTGTTCTTCGGACTTCCGGTCGAGGATACCACCCGACCACGAGCCTTCCGGGTGAAGGTCTACCCGTCCGAGCCCACCGCGGGGGCCGCCATCGTGTCCGCATCGGGAGACACCCTGGCCACGGCGCGTCGCGACAGGCCGGCGTCGATGACGGTCACGGAGACCGAGCCAGGCCTGTACGAGCTGGACCGAGGGGCGCACATCGTGGCTGACGGCAGGGTCGCCTTCGGCATCCAGACCCATGATTATCACGACCGGTCGCGCATGCGGCTTGGATTGTACACGATTACGCTCACGGCCGGTCAGCGGGAGATCTTCCACTCGGCCATGGAGCGCATCAACTTCTCCGACCAGCGCTACATCAACGCCCATCTCGACTACGCCGAGCGCCGGCAGAACAGCCGGTGGCTGCAGCGCTCACACATCCTGCCCGGCAACCGGCTGAATCTCTACCGGACTGAAAGGAACGGCTTCATCGACGTGCGTCCCGGAGATCGGCTGCCGATGCGCTATGACCTGGTCGATGCCCACGGAAACAACGCCGTGGTCACGTTCGACGTGAGAGGCGCTCGCCTGCCGGATCCGCCCCCCCCTCAGCGGGAGGGTTTCCTGGCCAATCGGAATCGGGCAGAGACGATTGTGCAGCCCGGCCTGATCGTGCGCATCCCGAGGGGTGCGCTCTATGAAGACACGGAATTGCTGTATTCGCGCGGTGAAGGTCCCAATGGATCCTTTTCGGCTCGGCACAATCTGCATCGCGGCTCCACCCCGCTGCATCGATCCATTACCGTGTCCGTGGAAGCCCAGGACCTCCCCGAGGGCCTGCACGACAAGGCTCTCCTGGCACGGGTGTCCGGGGATCGCCTGATCTCAGCCGGAGGCTCCTACCATGCCGGCTATGTCACCACCCAGACGCGCGCATTCGGCTCCTTTGTGATAACCGCCGACACGGAAGATCCGGTGATTGAGCCCCTCAACATTCGTGACGGAGCCGATATGTCTCGCCAATCCGCCATCCGCATCCGCATCCGGGACGGCTTGAGCGGTATTGCGTCCTACCAGGGCCGTGTCAACGGGCAGTGGGTGCTCTTCGAGCACGATCCCAAGCGTTCGCTGATCTACTACACCTTCGATGATCGTGTCGGTCCGGGCAGCCACGAGCTGAGCCTGTACGTGGAAGACGGCAAGGGCAACGCCAGTCGATATTCCGCGCAGTTCACGCGCTGATTGCGGGGAGCCGGGGCGCTGGAAGCGGCTGCGCGGTCCGGGGCGCTGGGCGCGGCGCTGGGCGGTCCGGGGCGCTGGGGCGCGGCTGCGCGGTGCGGGGCGCTGGGCGGTCTGGGGCGCTGGGCGGTCCGGGGCGCTAGGGCGCGGCTGCGCGGTGCGGGGCGCGGCTGCGCGGTCTGGGGCGCTGGGCGCGGCTGGGCGGTCCGGGGCGCTAGGGTCGCCGCGGGCGAATCCGTTTTCTCCGTCTCCGGCCGGGGGTCGTGGTGGGTCGAACTCGGGCCGGCACGAGACTGCAACCCTTTTTGTGTAATTGCTCTCTGAGCGGGTTGCTGCATTAGATCCGGAAGCCCCAGTTGTCGGGGA
>JAEPNP010000009.1 GCA_017643395.1 Rhodothermales bacterium
CCCCGAATGTAGGCTGAAACGGTCCGAGTTTATGGTCTAGATCGTAACGCACGAAAAGCTCGTTCCCGATCTGAGCACCCTCAAAGATCACGCTGCTAGCGCTTACTGTCCAGCCGCCGTCGGCAGGTGAACGCGCCAAACATCCTGTATCGCAATAGTTGGTCCACATCATGGTAGGACCAAGGATTGTAAACAAGACTGCCAAGATACCGTTCATAAACATGCTTTCCTTTGCTTCCGCAACGGACATGCTCATGAAAGCATTTTGATTTCAAGTTGGTATTATAGTCCAGTCAAGCTCCGACTGTTTGTAGGCGTCCGGTTTCAGAAACTGTTTCACTCCCCTCGTCGGGGTGCTTTTCACCTTTCCCTCACGGTACTGGTTCACTATCGGTCAGTAAGGAGTACTTAGCCTTAGAGGGTGGTCCCCCCATGTTCAGACAGGATTTCACGTGTCCCGCCCTACTTAATACGTCCAATTGAGCTTCTTATACGGGGCTGTCACCCGCTATGGCCCAGTTTTCCAACTGGTTCTAATCACTCTCATGGCTCGGCTGGTCCCCGTTCGCTCGCCGCTACTAGGGGAGTATCTGTTGATTTCCTTTCCTCCGGGTACTTAGATGTTTCAGTTCCCCGGGTTTGCTCTTTAAGACCTATGTATTCAGTCCTAAAGTACCTGGTTCAGCCCGCTTTAGGTTATCAAGGATAATTAAAGCAAACTGTCAGGTGGGTTGCCCCATTCAGAAATTCATGGATCAAAGCTTATTCTCAGCTCCCCATGACTTATCGCAGAGTATCACGTCTTTCATCGCCTCTTACTGCCAAGGCATTCGCCAAACGCCCTTCTCGCGCTTGATTTGATCCAGAAGAAGACAAGCTTCTTCGGAACAAAAGCATTACTTTCCCATCCCAGCGCCGGTTCGGAACTGGGATATATCGTGACATCCTCTCTCAAGGATGCACGTAGGTTAGTGTACTTGACTTGGACAAAATTGCCTTTCTGGTCGGACAAGCCCGCCAGATGATCCACCCTTACTCGGGCGATCAGCAATTCTGATGTTGTAATCTCTCTATACGATGTCAATTCGTCCAGTTGGACGACGCAACCTTTTGCAAAAGGCTGTGTGGTCAAACTGAATGGATGGTGGAGCCTAGCGGGATCGAACCGCTGACCTCCTGAATGCAAATCAGGCGCTCTCCCAGCTGAGCTAAGGCCCCAAGTGTTTCGCCACGCGAATTATTGGTGGGTCGAGGAGGACTTGAACCTCCGACCTCACGCTTATCAGGCGTGCGCTCTAACCACCTGAGCTACCGACCCAGACAGGCCGGTGGCCTGAAATTGAATTTCCTGAAGAGATATGAGGACGGCCTGGTCCGGTTGGCCAATTAAGGCCTTATGTCACTAAGTGACTGCTAAGTGTTCCACGAGTGATGCGAACATCGCTGCTAGGAACATCCTTAGAAAGGAGGTGATCCAGCCGCAGGTTCCCCTACGGCTACCTTGTTACGAC
>JAEPNP010000010.1 GCA_017643395.1 Rhodothermales bacterium
GGGACTGTAACGTCTTTTGTGTAATTGGTCGTTGAGCACATCCGTAAGATGAAGGATGGACTCAGAGAACAACCCCAAGCGTCGCAGGCGCAAGAAGACAGAAGACAACCCGCTGGACGCCCATCTCCGGAAGCTCGCCAGGGAGGGGGCCGGCAAGCCGTTGTCGGAGAGCTTGTCGGAAGGCTCACCCCTGAAGGACTTGATCGGCCGCTTCGTGGAGATCGCGCTCGAGGAAGAGATGCGGGACCACTTGGGCTACGAACGCCATGACCGCCTGGAGGGCAAGGACACGCCCACCGAGCGGCGGGAGAACACCCGGAACGGCCGCACGAAGAAGAAGCTCAAGACCTCCCACGGCGAGACCGAGATCGACGTCCCCCGCGACCGGCAAGGTACCTTCGATCCGGCGATCGTGCCCAAGTACGGCACTGTCACCAAGGACGTTGAGGACCGCGTGGTGGGGATGTACGCCGCAGGCATGACCACCCGGGACATCCAGGCGCAGGTCCAGGAGCTCTACGGCATCGAGGCGTCCGAGATGTTCGTCTCCCGGATCGTGGAGAAGCTGGACCCGGAGCTGTCGGCCTGGCGCAATCGGCCGCTGGAGAGCCTGTACCCGGTGGTCTACGTGGATGCGCTTCACCAGAAGGTGCGTCATGCGAGTGGGGTGACGGCGACAGCGGTGTACGTAGTGAGCGCCTACGGAGAGTCGGGCACGATGGAGATCCTGGGCGTCTACATCGCGCCGGAGGGCTACTCCACGGCCGAGTCCGCCTCGTTCTGGCACCAGGTCTTTGCTACGCTGGAGAAGCGGGGGCTGGCGGACATCCTGATCCTGTGCGCTGACCAGCTGACGGGCCTGGAGCGGGCGGTCTCCAGCGTCTATCCCCAAGCCCGCTTCCAGCCCTGTGTGGTGCACGTCATGCGCTCCACGCTGCGCCGGGTGCCCTGGTCAGAACGCAAGAAGGTGGCCCGGGAGGTGAAGAAGATCTACCAGGCTCCGAGCTTTGATCAGGCCGAGGTGGCGCTGCAAGCGCTCCACGATCGGTACGCCAGTCGCTATCCCGGGCTGGTGCGCGGCTGGGAGCAAGTGCTTCCCCGGCTGAGCGACCTATGGCACTACAGCGTGCCACTCCGCAAGCTGGTCTACACGATCAACCCCATCGAGAACGTCAACCGGCAGGTCCGCAAGGTGACCAAGAACCGGGGCGTGATGCCGAACCCGGACAGTGCGCTACGCCTGATGACGCTCGTGCTCCAACGCATCGACCGAAAGGCCCAAAAACAGGCACGCCATGACTGGCCACGCATCGTGGACGAACTCGCCATACACTTCCCCGACCGGGTCCCCGACAACTGGGGCTTCCGGATCTAATGCAGCAACCCGCTCAGAGAGCAATTACACAAAAAGGGTTGCAGTCTC
>JAEPNP010000011.1 GCA_017643395.1 Rhodothermales bacterium
GTAGAATCGGCGCGGCGGACGGCCTGACGCACAGCGGCTTTCTGGAACTCACCGAGGTGCTGGGGCCGATCTATGCCCTCTCCCGAAGTTACGGATCTAATTTGCCTAGTTCCTTAGCCATGAATTACTCGAGCACCTGAGGATACTCTCCTCACCCACCTGTGTCGGTTTGGGGTACGAGCGACTCTAGCAAACTACGACGCTTTTCTTGGCAGCATGATTACCTCCACTATCCCTTCCCCTTGCGGGTCCGGGTACTGTCGGGGTTCAGCCTCTGGGAGGCGGATTTGCCTGCCCCCCGGCCTACGCCCTTTAACGTGCATTCGTCAGCACGCGGGAGTGTCACTTCTGCGTCACGCCTTAGCCATACGCTGGCTTCGGTAGCGGAATATTTAACCGCTTTGCCATCGGCTTCCCCGGCCTCACCGGGTACACCTTAGGTCTCGACTAACCCTGATCCGATTAGCGTTGATCAGGAACCCTTGGGTTTACGGTGGAAGGGTTTTTCACCCTTCTTATCGTTACTCATGCCTACAGTTTCGCTTCCAGCCGCTCCAGCACCCCTCGCGGTGGCACCTTCTGCGCTGACTGGAATGCTCCCCTACCGATCGTTAAATCCCACAGCTTCGGTAACCGACTTATGCCCGATTATTATCGACGCCGAGTCGCTTGACTAGTGAGCTATTACGCACTCTTTAAAGGAATGGCTGCTTCTAAGCCAACCTCCTAGTTGTCTGAGCAACTCAACTTTCTTTGATCAACTTAGCCCGGATTTAGGGGCCTTAGCTGGTGGTCTGGGTTGTTCCCCTCTCGCCGTAGGACGTTATCACCCCACGACTGACTGCCTGGTGGCTCTGTGCCGGCATTCGGAGTTTGTCTCGGTTTGGTACCCGGTGAAGGGCCCTAGCCGAATCAGTGCTCTACCTCCGGACAGACAAAACCAGACGCTATACCTAAATATATTTCGGGGAGTACGAGCTATCTCCAAGTTTGATTGGCCTTTCACCCCTATCCACAGTTCATCCGAAGACTTTTCAACGTCAACCGGTTCGGGCCTCCACGGTGTCTTACCACCGCTTCACCCTGACCATGGATAGATCACTTGGTTTCGCGTCTGCCCCGCTGTACTGCACGCCCTATTCAGACTCGCTTTCGCTACGGCTCCACCCCTTAGGGGCTTAACCTCGCACAACAGGAGCAACTCGTAGGCTCATTATACAAAAGGCACGCCGTCATCCACATAAATGCAGACTCCGACCGCTTGTAAGCACACGGTTTCAGGTACTATTTCACTCGCCTTCTCGGCGTTCTTTTCACCTTTCCC
>JAEPNP010000012.1 GCA_017643395.1 Rhodothermales bacterium
CACCTCCTTTCAAGGATGTCGGATGTGTCTTTTCTCACGATCCGTGATTTATCACGGTGAAAAAATGAGACATGCCCGGCCCTTCATATAGATCTTTACGATCAAGTGCGCCCCGCGGGGACTGCCGCCGTCTACGTATCTCTTCCGTAATGTTAATCAGAGGCCGGGTGGCGTCAGCCATCTTCCCCCAGGTTATAGCCAATAAGGGGCCGTAGCTCAGTTGGGAGAGCGGTAGCTTTGCAAGCTTCAGGTCGTCGGTTCGATCCCGTCCGGCTCCACCATTCCCTGTTTGGAATGGCACATGGAAGGCCTCGGGCCTCGAGATCAGGGCCTGTAGCTCAGTTGGTTAGAGCGCGCGCTTGATAAGCGTGAGGTCGGAAGTTCAAGTCTTCCCAGGCCCACCACTCGCTTTTTTGAAGACCGATACGTCAGAACAGGTTGGCTGTTCTGCCGTATCCGCCTTCAAGACGGATAAAACGGCTTAGGCCGTTATGAACATTGTGAAGAGGAACGATCCTCGGACGATTGGCCGCACCTGACGATTAGGGTGCGTTATGGCCGGTTGCCGCGAGGTTCTGTCTGGCAACGCCGGATATCATCGGGACCGCACAGTCCTGATCAATCGCCTTATCCCCTCTACACGGGATATTGCGTGTTCAAAGCTGCCTTAGCTCGGCGGCATTGATCGATGTCCGGCATGATACAGACCTTCCGGAACCAGCCCTCGTTGGTGTGACGTGCGTCTTTTGGCGCGCCGACATCGAGACCGACGGGGATCTTGGAAGGCTGTATCGCGTTGAGTTTGATCCCGGGTCTTGTATCCGGGGTTAATTGGTTCCGTGCGTTGATCGTTTTGAACGGGTTATACAAAAGGCCGTTTTTGATGATCGGCATGGCCATTGGAGTTTTGGTTCTGCTGGTCCGTGTCATCGATTTATCGATGCGAACATTTAACTGTTTGTTCTCGGTATTTGATGATGTGGTCTGCAGAGGTTCCGCTGGTCCGTGTAGCATGGGACGTTCTCAAGCAAATTAAGAGCATTTGGTGGATGCCTTGGCATCGAGAGGCGATGAAAGACGTGGCACTCTGCGATAAGCTGCGGGGAGGGGAGAGCACCCTTTGATCCGTGGATCTCTGAATGGGGAAACCCGGCGCTTTAGCGTCATCTCGGACTGAATACATAGGTTCGAGAAGCGAACCCGGCGAAGTGAAACATCTCAGTAGCCGGAGGAAAGGACATCAATTGAGACTCCCCTAGTAGCGGCGAGCGAACGGGGA
>JAEPNP010000013.1 GCA_017643395.1 Rhodothermales bacterium
AACACGCGATCGTCAGCGTCACAGATACCAAGGGTACGATCACGTACGCGAACGACAAGTTCTGTGCGATGTCCGGGTATTCAAAGGACGAATTGATCGGATCCAATCACCGAATCCTGAAGTCCGGCGAACATTCGCCAGAGTTTTACCGGGGACTGTGGCGCACCATCGCCAGTGGCAGGATCTGGCATGGCGAAATCAAGAACCAAAAGAAGCGTGGTGGCTATTACTGGGTCACGTCCACGATTGTTCCCTTCCTCGGCGCCGACGGACGACCTTTCCAGTACGTGGCCATCCGCACCGACATCACAGCCGAGAAGAAAAAGGAACAGGAACTGGCCAGGGCGCACGAAGCAGCACAAGCCGCCAACACCGCCAAGTCGGAGTTCCTTGCCACCATGAGTCACGAAATCCGCACGCCAATGACTGGCGTTATCGGTTTTGCCGACCTTCTGCTGCAGGAAGAACTGGACGGCAAAAGCAAGGACCTGGTCTATAAGATCAAATCGTCGACGCGCTCGCTGTTGCGGATCATCAACGATATCCTCGATATTTCGAAACTCGACGCCGGAAAGGTCGAACTGGAGTACATCGACTTCCACCTTCCGTCCCTGATCGCAGAGGTCGTGGACTTCTTTTCCGACGACTACCTTGGCGAAGGCCCGGACCCGGTCGCGATTCAACTGGACCTGCCCGACGATCTGCCGCCGGGCATCAATATGGACCCGACCCGGCTGCGTCAGGTACTGATCAATCTGATCGGCAATGCGCGGAAATTCACGGAAGCCGGTACGATCACCGTAAAGTGCAGACTGACCGACGACGGCACGGGTGCGCCCAAGCTCAACTTCTCGGTCCGGGACACTGGGATCGGTATAAAGCCTGAAATCCTCGGCAAACTTTTCACCGAGTTCAAGCAGGGCGACGCTTCAATCACACGAAAATTCGAAGGCACCGGGCTTGGCCTGGCAATCTGCAAGAAGCTTGTTTCACTCATGAATGGCGAAATCGGCGCTGCCAGCGTATACGGCAAAGGCAGCACATTCTGGTTCTCGCTTCCGTATAAAGCGGCAAGGACGCCCGTTGCCGCGTCCGATGACAAGGACTCGCCCTCCACTTATTTCGCGGCGCGGCGCCCGTTGCATGTGCTTGTTGTCGATGACAACGCAATGACCCAGCAGATCGTAACGGCCATCCTGAACAGCTGTGGCCACACTTTC
>JAEPNP010000014.1 GCA_017643395.1 Rhodothermales bacterium
TGCTCCCCGTTCGCTCGCCGCTACTTAGGGAATCACTGTTGTTTTCTCTTCCTCCGGGTACTTAGATGTTTCAGTTCCCCGGGTATGCCTCCCACTCAAGGTGGGCTCTATTGGGTTGCCCCATTCGGAAATCTACGGATCTACACTTTTTTGCAGTTCCCCGTAGCTTATCGCAGCTTTACACGTCCTTCATCGCCTCTGCATGCCAAGGCATCCACCGTGTGCCCTTTTCCGCTTTGTTTATAGAACTTGCACGACCCTCATCTCGCGATGACGCCCGTGCGCAGCTTCAAGGTTTAATTGTGGTCTGCTTGGCTTGGGAAAGCCAAACAGATACCTTTGGCGTGTCTTGAATAAATCCAAGACACTAATATTGAGTGAATACAATGTTGCCATTGCATTCAACTACTTTACTCATTACTTCTTCATCATGTCAAAGAACTCGCCTCGCGCGCACTAGCTTAGCTAGGGCGCTTAGCGCTACCGGATCGCTCCGGCACACTACTCATTGGCTTCGGGAAGCTCACTTCCACTCAGGCGCCAATGCCATTATCAATAAATATCTACTCTAAAACGTGTGGAGCTACAGGGATTCGAACCCTGGACCCCTGCCTTGCAAAGGCAGTGCTCTAGCCAGCTGAGCTATAGCCCCCTCGATGTGGGCTTGGGAGGACTTGAACCTCCGACCTCACGCTTATCAGGCGTGCGCTCTAACCACCTGAGCTACAAGCCCCGCTCGGGTTTGAGGCTCCGGTCGGCCAGGGCCTTCCACGCCTTCAATTTCTTAAAGCACAAAACAGATTGTTTGTAACGAGCCGCGTAAGATCGTCGTCGCAGGTCATCCGAAGATTCCTGCAAACAAGCTCTCCGTGAAAGGAGGTGATCCAGCCGCACCTTCCGGTACGGCTACCTTGTTACGACTTAGCGCCAGTTACCAGACTTACCCTAGGCAGCTGCCTCCCGAAGGTTAGCACGCCGACATCAGGTACTTCTGACTTCCATCGCTTGACGGGCGGTGTGTACAAGGCCCGGGAACGTATTCACCGCGTCATTGCTGATACGCGATTACTAGCGATTCCAACTTCACGGAGTCGAGTTGCAGACTCCGATCCGAACTGAGAATGGTTTTATGGATTTGCGCCCACTCGCGTGGTGGCGACCCATTGTAC
>JAEPNP010000015.1 GCA_017643395.1 Rhodothermales bacterium
CCACTGAAATTGAAGTACATGTATTGAAGTAAGATGTGATGGTAGTACTGAGCGGGTGCGTAACCCCGGAAGTCACATAGTTTTATTGAAAGAATGTTAGTTGCTGCGGGAGTCTTTCGAGGCCGAAGCGGTGGCGTTAAACAGCTTGCCTGTGCGACAGGCCCGGGGCAACCCGGTAGTGCCGGAAAAGACCAGAATAAACCCTGGCGCTTCGCCCGGCGAAGTTCTTTGACATGGTGAAAAAGTATAACAATGTATAAAGAGCGGCAATCGATTGATTGTCAGCTCATATAGTATGTTTGAAGTGTTCGTTTTACGAACGCAGATAACATGCGCCTAGGGTAGCTGTAGGTGGTAGTACACCTGCAGCCCACAAGAGTAATAGCTCAAGCAATTGAGTATGTTCCTTGCGCGCACCGAGAGGTAGTGCAAGCCATATAAAATAAGCAATTAAGGGCACACGGTGGATGCCTAGGCATGCAGAGGCGAAGAAGGACGTGTAAAGCTGCGATAAGCTGCGGGGAGTTGCAAAAGAACTGTGATCCGCGGATTTCCGAATGGGGCAACCCACTCTAATTTATTAGGGTATCCTTTCGAGGAGGCATACCCGGGGAACTGAAACATCTAAGTACCCGGAGGAAGAGAAAACAACAGTGATTCCGCAAGTAGTGGCGAGCGAACGCGGAGCAGCCCAAACCGCATCCTACGGGGTGCGGGGTAGTAGGACCTGCGTAATTTTTGTAATCTTAAATCGAAGCTGTCTGGAAAGCAGCGCCACAGAAGGTGAAAGCCCTGTAGGTGTACCGATTACAAGAAGGCGGGTATCCTGAGTAGCGCGAGACCGGTGAAATCTTGCGTGAACCAGCCGGCACCATCCGGTAAGGCTAAATACATCTGCATGACCGATAGTGAACCAGTACCGTGAGGGAAAGG
>JAEPNP010000016.1 GCA_017643395.1 Rhodothermales bacterium
AGCCACAAACTGGCGCTGCACCAGGTCGGCAGGCCGATCCGCTCCGGTATCCGCGATCGTCGTCTTGCAGCCTTTGCCGCGCCTGGCGCCCTCCAGCCCTAACCGCTTCATCAGCCGTTCCACCGTGCAGCGGGCGACCTCGATATCCTCGCGGTTTAGCTGCTTCCATACTTTATGCGCGCCGTAGACCTGGAAGTTCTCCTCCCAGACCCGCTTCACTTCCGAGCACAGGGCGTCGTCCCGTTTGGCGCGGCTTGAGCGCCTCTGCGGGTGATTACGTTTGTCCTTGTGGTCGTAAAAGGTGGACGGGGCAATCGGCAGCTGACTGCAGATCGGCTCGACCCCGTAACTATCCCGGTGCTCATCGATAAACGACACCATCACTTCGGTCGGCGGTCGAGCTCCGCCTGGGCAAAATAAGCAGATGCCTTGCGAAGGATCTCATTGGCCCGGCGAAGTTCGCGGACCTCCTTCTCCAGGTCCTTGAGGCGCTGGCGCTCATCGCTGGTAACGCCGTCTCGAATCCCAAGGTCTTTCTCGGCTTGCCTTACCCACTGCCTCAGAGTCTCAGGTGTACAGCCCAGTTTGACCGAGATGGCTGTCATCGCCGCCCACTCCGAGTCATACTCCAATTTGTGGTCCAGCAGCATGCGGACCGCCCGTTCCCGGAATTCCGGGGAATAGCGTTTTGATTTGTTCATAGCTCCATCCTCTCAAGTTATGGAGCCTCCGACAAACCCGGGGCGATTCATAGTCCTCGAATTCAACCAATAGGCCCCAGCCTTCGCTTAGTTTGTCGCGTGATCGCGCCAAGACTTTTAGCGGCCCGCCTACAAACTGGTATTTCTCATACTTC
>JAEPNP010000017.1 GCA_017643395.1 Rhodothermales bacterium
CTCGGGCTGCCACGGCGCGCGGTCGCACGCTTCTCGCTGCGCTCGGGACAGGGCCCTCGAACGCACTCAAGACCCAGCTGCCTGGCGGGCCAAACCCGCGCTCATGTAGCCGATAGGCGGTAGCGCACCAAAGATGCCGCTCATGTAGCCGATAGGCGGTAGCGCACCAAAGATGCCGCTCAAGCAGCCGGTAGGCGGTAGCGCAGCATCTTTGGCTTTTGCGCGTCCTCGCGGCTCCGCCCCTGCGGGCGTCGCGGGCAGCGCTCAAGCAGCCGATAGCCGATAGCGCGAACAAAGATGGTGGGCTTCCCCGTGACGCACGCAGCAGCTTTGCTGCGAGGAGGCACAAACCAATAATGCCGAGGGCCACCAACAAGCGCGCTCATGCAGGCGATAGCCGATAGCGCAACAAAGATGGTGGGCCGAGGAGGACTTGAACCTCCGACCTCACGCTTATCAGGCGTGCGCTCTAACCACCTGAGCTACCGGCCCATTTTCCTTTGGTACACAGCAACGCCATTCCTCGCTGATCGCTCGGGCTGCTGTGGCGGCCGGTCGGCCTTGCCTCAGCTTCGCTTCGGAACCCTTGTTCCATACAAACACAGAGCTTGCTGCCCGGCGGACAAAACCCGCGCTTAAGCAGGCGATAGCCGGTAGCGCACCAAAGATGCAGGCCGATAGGCGATAGAGCACAAAATGCTCCAACCACTTAAACTCGTTTTTGAAGAAAGAGAAACGAAGACGGCGTTCACGTCCGCGCTTTATAGAGCGGCCTGCCCTGATCTTGACAGGCCTTGTTCCAAAAGAGACCGGATTTGAGAGGTCAAAGACCGCTCAAAAGGGTCATCCTTA
>JAEPNP010000018.1 GCA_017643395.1 Rhodothermales bacterium
TACTCTAGTCGGTCAAAAATTAGATAGCTGAACGTTTTATTGTCCATGAACATATCACTTGAGAACGGGGGCGCTGTTTGTGCCAACGCTTTACCGCTCACAAAAAGGAGTAGCAACGCCAATGCTCCTGCAAAAGAACTCAGGTTTTTGACGGATAAGGTTAATCGGAATTTCAATGTTTGTAAAAGCAAGTTTGAGTTTAGGTTTTTATTCTTCTTCATTGTTATACCTCCGCAAGTTTATCAACTACTTTTACAACACGGAACATGCCCATATCCATATGGTATAAAATATGGCAGTGAAAAGCCCATGGGCCTTTGTCTAGTGGAGTAACCCGGGCTGAAATTCGTTGTGCCGGCTGTAATAACAAGGTGTGTTTTCGTGGGTTGTAAATGCCGTTGCCATTTTCCATTTCCATCCACATACCATGCAGATGAATCGGGTGCTCCATCATGGTGTCATTAACTAAAGTCAAACGTAAACGCTCGTTATATTCGAACTCGATTGGGCCGTCCACTTCATAAAATTGCTTGCCGTCGAACGACCACATATACCTTTCCATATTACCGGTAAGGTGTAATTCCACCTCGCGCTCGGGCTCGCGCTCATCAATGTTAGGCTTCAAGCTTTTAAGATCGCGGTATACCAGTACTTTGCGGCCGTCGTTACCCAGACCGATTCCAGGCTCATCTAGGCGGTCG
>JAEPNP010000019.1 GCA_017643395.1 Rhodothermales bacterium
GGACCTTTTTCTTGAGCTTCATTGCAATCTCATATTCTTCGGTCTTAGCCAGATCTCTAGCGACCTGGCGCGCGTCCTCGTGCTCCTCGCGGGTGATCTTGCGCGCATCAGCGTTGGGGCAGCATTTTGGCTTGGAAGGGCAGACTTGGCAGACATCTTTCAAGGCGCGGTATCGGGCTGTGCCCCTGCCGGTCGGGCCTCGATTTGGATCAGAGTAATTCCTGCGGAACTGTTTGAGCGCGTGCCCCTCTGGGCAGATATATTGATCATTCTCAGCGTCCCATTCGAAGTCTGTGCGTGTCCAGGTGCCGTCGGGGCGTCCCGCCTTGTCGATTACCGGGATGTACGGATCAATTTCGCGATCTACGAGCCAACCGAGCATCGGGCCGGAACC
Organism: Rhodothermales bacterium; assembly: GCA_017643395.1. Lineage (NCBI taxonomy): Bacteria > Pseudomonadati > Rhodothermota > Rhodothermia > Rhodothermales > Rhodothermales bacterium. Next base: position 395 of record JAEPNP010000019.1, read on the forward strand.
GTATGCCGTATCGGCGATCATCCAGTCGGGGACCAGGCCGAACCTGTCTTTCACCCTTGTCAGCATCGTCTTTGTCGATCCAACCTCGGCTTGCCGGATGGAGCGGGTGGGTTCCACGTCCAAGATGACGCCGTGATCCGTATCTATCACGTAATTGTC
>JAEPNP010000020.1:0-256 GCA_017643395.1 Rhodothermales bacterium
TCGGGCAAGCTGTTGGATCGGGTGCTTCCTCGCCCGCCTGACAGTATGCTTTGCAGAAAAGAGCAGCGTTGACCAAGTCAAGTACACTAACCAGGTGCATTCTTAGGAATGTACCTATTGTTCCTGCTGACCGACATCAGCAGGAGCGGGATAGTATGCTTTTGGTTCAGAAGAATGGGCCGGTTGTTACCAGCTTCCAGCCCGTGTCAGGCGCGAGCCTGTCTTTTTCTGGATCAAATCAAGCGCGAGAAGGGCG
>JAEPNP010000020.1:266-527 GCA_017643395.1 Rhodothermales bacterium
GCTTTGATCCCAAGATCTCCGAATGGGGCAACCCACCTGATACTCGGTTATAATCAGCTCTGCTGTTTATAATTGGGTAAAACAGGTACTTTTAACCTGAATACATAGGGTTTTAAGAGCAAACCCGGGGAACTGAAACATCTAAGTACCCGGAGGAAAGGACATCAATTGATACTCCCCTAGTAGCGGCGAGCGAACGGGGACCAGCCGAGCAACGTAGTGAACTGGAACGACCTGGAAAGGTCGGCCATAGCGGGTGAC
>JAEPNP010000021.1 GCA_017643395.1 Rhodothermales bacterium
TTGGGCTGTACCTCGCTTGCTGCGCCGAAAGCCGCCTCATCCAGCGTGTCGAGATACTCGCGAACCGCGCGGGGCGCATCTGCCGGATCAATACGCGTCGCGTCCCACTCCTCCTTCGGCGTCGAGTTCTGCTTGTTGGCATCTGCCTCGATCAGGCTTGCATCGATGGCCATGCGCTGGCCGCTTACCAAGCCTTCCTCGATGCAGCGAGTGACGGTCGTCTCAAACAAGTGACGCAGCAACTCGCTCTCGCGGAACCGCCCATGCCGGTTCTTCGAGAAGGTGGAATGATCCGGCACCCGATCGTTCAGGTCGAGACGGCAGAACCAGCGATAGGCAAGGTTCAGGTGGACCTCTTCACAGAGCCGCCGCTCGGACCGGATACCAAAACAATAGCCCACAAGAAGCATCCGGATAAGCAGCTCGGGGTCGACTGATGGACGTCCGGTATGGCTGTAGAACTCTGCCAGATGCGCCCGAATGCTGCTCAGATCGACGAACAAACC